>JAQUQP010000183.1 GCA_028716025.1 bacterium
GGGAATAGGTCTTGGAATATTCTTTAACGACCAATCCCTCGAGAAATACTTTACGGGATTCCTTGTCTTCCAGGTTAACTCCGTAATTGCCTATCTCAGGATAGGTCATGGTCACGATCTGCCCTTTATACGACGGATCAGTGATGATCTCCTGGTAACCGGTCATGGATGTGTTAAAAACAACCTCACCGTAACACTCGCCTTCAGCACCGAAACTTAATCCTTGAAAGACTGTCCCGTCTTCCAGGACTAGTATCGCTTTGGTCATGATGACTCCTTTTTCTACTACAAAAGCTATATTTGGGCTGCATCTGCGTCATCCTTCGGCTTACATATTATCCATATGCTCGCCTCGGCTTCCTTGATTCGCTCCAAATCTAGCTTTTTCGCTACGAAAAATAAATTATTTGAATTTGGTTATATTTTTGTCTAATACGATAGTTTCGTATTTATCTTTGCCTAAGGACAAGATAGCGATCTTCACTCCTACCAGCTTTTCCAATTCATGCATGTAACGCTTGGCATTGAGCGGCAGGTCTGAATATTTCTTCAGGTGGCTGGTACTGGATTTCCAACCTGGCATTTGCTTGTATATTGGTTGCACTTCTTCCAGCATCCGACGGTTATGGGGAAATTCCCTCAATATTTTTCCTTTATACTTGTAACCAGTGCAAATCTTGATAATGTCCAGGTCATCCAGGACATCAAGCTTGGTCAAGGCTAATCCGGTAAAACCATTGATCCTGGAGGCATGCCGCACAACTAAGGCGTCAAACCAACCGCATCTCCTGGGACGGCCGGTGGTGGCTCCGTATTCCCCGCCCTTCTTCCTCAGGTAATCGCCGGTGACATCTTTTAATTCTGTCGGGAATGGCCCTTCCCCTACGCGGGTAGTATAAGCTTTGCAAATGCCCAGGACTTGTTCGATCCTGTGCGGCGGTATTCCCAGGCCGGTACAAGCTCCGCCGGAAATAGGATTGGAACTGGTGACATAGGGATAGGTCCCGAAATCCAGATCCAGCATGGTCCCCTGCGCGCTTTCGATAAGAACATTCTTTCCTTCGTCCAGGGCTTTATTTACCATAACCGTGGTATCGGTAACGTACGGCCTGATCTTGGCCGCTATCTTCATATACTCCCGGTACAACACTTCCAGGGATAACTTTTTCTGTTTATAGACATTGACCAGCACGTCATTATTTCTTTTGAGATTATCTTTAAGAAGTTTATAGAATGTTTCTTTATCCATGAAATCAGACATGCGGATACCACGCCTGGCAACCTTATCTGAGTATGTCGGGCCGATGCCTCTCTTGGTAGTACCGATCTTTTGCTTGCCTAGGGTTTCTTCACCCAGGCTGTCCATGAGGCGATGATATGGCAAAGTAATATGGCTCAGGTCACTAATATAGAGACGGTTACGGGTAGTCATATTTTTAGATTTTACGAAATTAAGCTCTGTCAGTAAAGCTTCGGGATCTACAACTACCCCGTTGCCGATAATGCATTTCTTATGCGGTTGCAGGATGCCTGATGGTACCAGATGCAGGACATATACGTTCCCGTCGAAAACGACCGTATGTCCGGCATTATTGCCTCCCTGGAAACGGCAAATAAAATCAGCGTACTGGCTTAAGAGATGGACGATCTTCCCTTTGCCTTCATCTCCCCATTGGGCTCCTACGATCACCAAACATGGCATCTTAATACTCCTCTATATTTTCAGTCTTTTGAATATCTTGTCAATATTCTTCAGGTGGTATTTATAGTCGAAAAGCGCGGCTATTTCAGCTGCTGAAAAGTACTGCTGCAAGTCAGCGTCTTCCTTTAAATAGTCCAGGAAGGTACCTTTCTCCTGCCAGACCCGCATGGCATTGCGTTGGACAATGACATAAGCCTGCTGCCGGTCAATACCCTTATCGATCAAGCTAAGCAATACTTGCTGTGAAAATATCAATCCTTTACTTTTCTCCAAATTTTCCAGCATATTCTCTGGGTAAACCAGCAGGTTATCCATGATCTTAATGGTCTTTTTCAGCATATAATCCATCAGGATGGAACTATCAGGCAAGATCACCCGTTCAACCGAAGAATGGCTGATATCGCGTTCATGCCAGAGAGCCACATTTTCCAGCGCCGGAATTGTGTTGGCCCTGATAATGCGCGCCAAACCGCAGAGCTGCTCGCAAGTGATGGGGTTGCGTTTGTGCGGCATCGCGCTGGACCCCTTCTGGCCTTTGGCAAAGAACTCCTCTGCCTCTCGGATATCCGAACGCTGTAAATTGCGTATTTCTGTCGCTATCTTTTCGATCGTAGCGGCGCAAATTGCCAAAGTGGATACATATTGGGCATGACGGTCGCGCTGCAAAACTTGCGTAGAAACAGGAGCTGGTTTAAATTTTAATTTCTGGCAGACATAAGCTTCCACTCTTGGATCAACGTTGGCATAGGTGCCTACTGCGCCGCTGATCTTGCCGACGCTGATCACCGGCATGAGTTGCCTGACCCTTTCGATGTTACGCAGGATTTCAGCGTACCACAGGGCTATTTTAAAACCAAAAGTGATCGGTTCGGCGTAAATGCCGTGGGTCCGTCCGACCATTAAAGTGTTTTTGTATTTTTTAGCTTTTTTCTTTAGTACCGCGGCCAGGGTTACGAGATCATCAAGGATGATCTCCAGGCTTTCCCTCATTTGCAGGCTCAAAGCTGTATCCAGGACATCAGATGAAGTCAGTCCTTTGTGTATATATTTTGCTTCCGGCCCGACCACTTCTTCCAACTGGGTCAGGAAAGCAATAACATCATGCCGGGTGACATCTTCAATTTTCTTAATGCGTTTAACATCTATCCTGGCTTTTTTCCTGATCACGGCCGGAGCAGACGCAGGTATTTTGCCAATCTTGGCCATGGCTTCACAAGCCAGTATCTCTATTTCCAGCATTTTTTGGAATTTGCTTTCATCAGTCCAGATCTGTGCCAGTTCTGGAGTAGAATATCTGGGAATCATTATTTTTTACCCCCCTTATTTCCAAGTTTGGGATATTTTTCCAGTTTTACTTTAGCTTCTTTAAATAATTTAAGCGCCAGCTGGTCAGGGTATGCACCTTCAAAAAGTATTCTTTTAATACCAGCCTGGATGATCATTTTGGCGCAAGACACGCAAGGCTGGTTGGTTGAATAAAGTGTCGCATTATGCATATCAATACCATATGTCGAAGCAAATAACAGGGCATTGGCTTCAGCGTGCATGCCCCGGCACAATTCCTGGCGTTGCCCGGAAGGTATCTTCTGTTTGTCCCTAAGGCAACCGGTGATCTCGCAATGCGGCAGTTTAGTTAAGGTGCCATTATAGCCAGTAGCGATAATGCGTTTATTTTTAACCAATACCGCTCCCACGCTCCGCCGCAGGCAAGTAGAACGGGTAGCTATTATATTGGCTATTTGCATGAAATACTCATCCCAGGTCGGCCGCACAATTTACTCCAAATCCGAAATCCTAATTTCTAAATCCTAAACAATAAGTTTAGAATTTCGATATTCGATATTAGAATTTGCTCTTCATTAGTGTTTAAAATGTCTTACACCGGTAAATACCATGGCGATATTATTTTCATTACAGGCCTGTATCACTTCTTCGTCCCTTATTGACCCGCCAGGCTGGATCACAGCCGTCGCCCCGGCTTTAGCAGCAGCGTCAACCCCATCGCGGAACGGGAAGTAAGCATCGCTGGCCAGTACCGTGCCCTTGGTGTTCAAACCATGCTTTTGCGCTTTCAGGACCGCGATCTCGCTGGAATCAACAC
>JAQUQP010000184.1 GCA_028716025.1 bacterium
CTTTGTAAAAAATTCATTCACTTCTTCCTGCGTTTTCTTATATATCTCTTTGGTCTTTTCCATTTCCTGGCGCAGTTCTTCCTCGGTTATTTCCATTTTCTCGGCATGGCCTATGGCTTCCAGCAACAACAGGGTCTTAACCTGCCGCTCTGCGTCATGCTTAACCTTGGCCCGCATTATTTCTTCCGTCAAGCCCAGCGCCTCAGTCGTGCCGCCCTGCTGGGTAATATATTGTTTGGTGCGCTCCACGAGATAGTCCACCTGTTTTTCTACCAGTATGTTCGGTAAAGGGAAATCATGGGCCGCTATCAGGCTATTTACTATCTGTTCCTCAACGTCTTTCTTGATCCGTACTTCTTCCTGGGCCGTGATATTCTTTCTGATCCTCTCCTTCAGCTCAGCCAGGGTAATATTCTCACCCAACTCCTTAACAAACTCATCATTCAGTTCGGGTAGTTTCTTTTCCTTAATTTCCTTTATGGCTATTTTAACCGTAACTTCCTTACCTGCCAGTTCTTTTCTCTTAAAATCAGCCGGCATGGTCAGTTTGATATCTTTCTGCTCGCCCTTCTTCATTCCAACCATCTGCTCGGCAAACTTGGGCAACAATTGGTCATCTTCCACCTGGGCCACCTGGTTCTGGACCTTGGTTTCGCTCACTGGCTGTCCTTCATGGAACATCTCATAATCCAGTACGACAAAATCGCCCTTTTTCACGTCATCATGCCCGGCCACATCCAGGTGTGCCGCCCGTTGGCGCAGGTTTTCCAAAGCTTCATTGACCTGCTGTTCGGTAACTTCCAGTTTTTCCTTCTCTACTTTTATCCCTTTATAATCCTGTAGTTTAACTTCTGGCTTTACTTCAAAAATAGCCTTGAACTTCAGCTCTTTGTTAAAGTCAAATTCCAATGATTCCACGTCAGTCTCGCCGACCGGGACAAAATTATTTTCCTGGGCCACATGTTCAATTGCCTCCGGCACCAGCTTCTGCAACATTTCGTCCCTGGCTATTTTGGCAAAATTCTTCCGCACCATATCTGCCGGCACTTTGCCCTGCCTGAAGCCGGGCAATACCGCTACTTTTTGGATCTGGGAAAAAGCGATATCAGCTCTTTCTTCTATTTTTTCTTTGGGTATGGCTATCTCAATGCACACTTTACACGGTTCCGGCCTGGTCACCGTTGCTTTCAAACCAAGTTCATTCACTGTAAACTCCTATTTTTAAAATGCAGTTTTTAGTTATAAGTTTAGGTAAAATACCATAATTCAAAACTTAAAATTTCTCACTTATAACTGCTTTTGTATTTCCGAGAATATTTCATCCAGTATTTTCACGCCGGCCTTGATCTCGCTCAGCTTGACGGTGATCGGCGGCAATAGACGTATCACTTTATCCGCGGTGCAGTTTATCAGCAAGCCTTTATCCCGGGCCTGGGCCACTATCTCTCCGCCTTCCATTTCCAGCTCAATACCGATCATCATGCCTTTACCGCGCACATCCTTGACAAATTTATATTTGGTTTCAAAATTAGTCAGTTTTTCCAGTAAGATCTTTCCTAACCTGGCGGCATTTTCCAATAACTTATCTTCTTCAATGGCCCGCAACACCGCTGCCGCCGCGGCGCAACACACCGGATTACCGCCAAAAGTGGAGGCATGGTTCCCCGGCTTGAAAAAGGCGGCTATTTCCGGAACTGCCAGCATTGCCCCGATCGGCAACCCGCCGCCTAACGCTTTGGCCAAGGTCATTACATCCGGTTTCACGCCAAAATGTTCATAGGCAAACAGCTTCCCGGTACGGCCTATGCCGGTCTGTACTTCATCAAAGATCAACAGGATGTTATTATCATCACAGATCTCCCGCAATCCCTTGATAAAGGAGATTTCCCCGATGTTGACTCCACCCTCTCCCTGGATCGGTTCTACCATTATCGCGCAAGTCTTCTTGGTGATCAGTTTCTGCACTGAACCAAGATCATTGAATTTAGCGTACTTAAATCCCGGAGTTAACGGTTCAAAACCTTTTTGGTATTTAGTTTGCCCGGTAGCTGTGATCGTGGTCAAAGTCCGGCCGTGGAAAGATTCTTCCATAGTAATGATCTCAAACTTGCCCCCGTTTTCACTGCCCCATTTACGCGCCAGTTTGATCGCCCCTTCGTTTGCTTCCGCTCCGCTGTTGCAGTAAAACACTTTGCCGCCGAAATGTTCGCCCAGGATATTCGCTACTTCCAGCATCGGCTCGGTCATGAAAATATTGGAAGTATGCATGATCGTACCAGCCTGTGCCTTTATAGCTTTCACTACTTTAGGATGGCTGTTGCCCAGGTTATTCACAGCCAGGCCGCTGAAGAAATCCAGGTACTTATTGCCGTCACTGTCCCAGACCCAGGATCCCTTTGCCTTTACCAGCAGCAACGGCTGCCGTTTGTAGGTCGAGAAAATATATTTTTCATCCATATTTTTAGCTTGTTTAAAATTCATCTGAGTCTCCTATCTCACAAATTCCTTTTTATTTGAAAGTCATCCTTTCACAAAACGTGTGCCTAATTTATTCGCTGAACTTATTATTTTCAGCATCGCGTGAGGGACCCGCCCGTCGATTATATCGATCTCGCGCACTCCCTCAATTAAAGCCTCGCGGCAGGATCTTATCTTGGGGATCATCCCGCCGGTTACTATTTTCTTACTAATTAATTCAGCCACCTGGCCGGCTTTTATCTCCGGTATAGTGGAAGAAGAATCTTGAGCATCTGCCAACACCCCTTTGACATCAGTTAATAACACCAGCCGGTCAGCTTTCAAGGCCTGTGCCACTTTCGTAGCCACCATATCAGCATTGATATTATAGGTCTGCCCCTTGGCGTCAGTGCCCAGGGAGGACACTACTACGACATGTTCCCGCATCAAGCTTAATAATATTTTAGCATTCACTTTAACCACTTCGCCGACAAAACCGAGATTCACCTGGGTTTTCATCTTCCTGGCCAGCAATAATTTACCATCTTTGCCGCTCAATCCTATAGCCGGGGCGCCCAAGCTATTCAGGGCGCCAACAATATCTTTGTTCACTTTGCCGGAAAGTACCATCTCCACGATTTCAATGGTCTTGGCGTCAGTTACCCGTAAACCATTCACAAACTTTGGTTTTTGCCCCAATTTTTCCAGAATAGCGTTTATTTCCGGGCCCCCGCCATGGCAAATAACAATATGATAATCCCGCTGCCAAAGCGCGGCAATATCTTTAAAAAAACCTTTTTTTATCGTCGGGTCAACTGCAATGCTGCCCCCGAACTTTATTACTATCGTCTTTTTCATACCTGTTTTGCCTTTCTATATAAAGCAACAAACCCGCATCACCTGCTCTAGCGGGCTGGATTTATTATATCACATATAGAACAAAGTGTCAATAAAGAGGGCCTCGTTTACTGTACAGATCAGGGAACTCGGTTGTTTTTTGAGCGAGCTTGTCGATTTTCCTCCCTTAACTGCTACAGGGCAGTTAAAGCAAGGAGGACAGGTAGTCATGATGTTTGACGCTAAAAATCGACACTGGAACGAATAAAAATACCCAGTTCACTGATACACGGTTATTTACTGGTTCTGATTTTTAACCATTGCCCATTCGTAGTAAACTTGATATTGCCATCTCTGGCTGTAGAC
>JAQUQP010000185.1 GCA_028716025.1 bacterium
AACCGTAGAAACCTGGCCGCGCTTAACAAATTAAGCTTGAGCTTATAATCAAACAATAGGGTAGCGACCCCGAGCTCCTTTAACTTGTCCGCCAAAGGGCCGGACTGCGGTAAAAGGACTATTGGACAAAACCGTTCCCGGTCTAAATTCCTGATAATATCCAGCAGCCTGGTCTCGGCTCCGTATAATACGGAACTACTGTTGATATATAGTATCTTGCTTATTTTGCCCTTTTTGCCATCCTTCTCGATATAATTCCGCTCATCCCGCCACCAGGTAATATTTAGCAAGTCCAAGCGATATTTTTTGTTCTTCATTGATTCATTATAATATTTAAGGAGCATGAGGTTCTTAATACCAGCCAGGGTTAACAGTATATTCTGGCCACGGCCCTTTGTTTTGCGGTGCAGCTCTTTAGTCATCTGTAAAGTCAGCGGCAAATACCGGTTAGGTATTAATTTCCTGGCCAAACACATATGAATGATCCTGGTATCTGCCAGGATTAATTGATAAAGGACGTCATCCTTTAAATGATCGATCTGTGGTAATAATGTTTTGTTTAATTTTTCAAATACCTTGCAATAATTAATAAACATGTTATCGGAGTTAGCAGAGAGGCTATTCCCGATTATGCGATAGACACACCCATTATGGTCTATCCTTGCAAAGGCTCCCCCCTGGGTTAAGATCCTGAGCCAAAGATCCGTATCTTCATGGGAAGCCAGGCTTTCATCAAAGCCGCCGTTCTTTTCAACCAATGAACGACGCACTAAAATAGTGTCCGGTGGACAGGGATTCGCTTCTATGAACCGGGCTAATTGGCTGCCCTGACCAAGCCCTATATTAATTCTTTTCTTGAATTTGCCCGGAAACTCCAGGTCATAATCTGTTACCGATATTACCGCTTCCGGCTTATCTCTTAAGTGCTCAACCTGCCGTTCCAATTGCCGGGGGTAAAGCTCATCATCGCAATCCAGGAATTTTAAATATTGTCCGTGCGCATTCTTAATACCGGTATTCCTGGCGCCGGCCAATCCTTTGTTTTCCTGGTAAATATATTTGAGCTTGCCTGATCTGATCCAGGGGTCTAATACTTCTTTTGTATTATCCGTTGACCCGTCATCCACTACGATCAACTCATGATCAGTAAAGGTCTGATTCATGACGCTGTTAATAGCGCCGGCGATATAACCAGCCCCGTTAAATACCGGGATTATCACGCTAACCGTGGGATTATTATTCAATTTCAAGGGCCTCCAATAGTGATTGGTGGCTTTTGGCCAGGTCATAGTTGTCTTTTATTCTATTAATGATCATATTCCTTTTCTTCATTATATCCTGCCGCGGCAATTGCAGGGCCTGAAACATCGCTTCACTGAACCCTTTGCTGTCCTCCGCCTCCACCACCATGCCGATCCCCGGGTCGTTCACGACCTCAGGCATGCCTCCGACACGTGATACTATAGGCAGGCATCCCGCGGCCATGCCCTCCAGTAATCCTAATGGTAATCCTTCTGAGCGGCTGGGCAACAGGATCACGTCAAATCCTGAAAGCACCTGCCGTATATTCTTAGTAAATCCCAGGAAGCGAACGTTCTTCCCGATACCTAATTCAAGGGCAAGCTTTTTTACCCTGTTCTCTTCCTCACCTTCACCGGCTATGACCAGGCAGGCAGGTTGCTTTAGCTCTCTTTTTAACAATAGCGAGAAGGCCTGAACAGCTATATCCGCGCCTTTTTCTTGGCTTAATCTTGTGACCATGCCGAAAACGAAAGCATCCTGCGGTATATCCTGGCCGGCACGGAATTTATTCCCTTGGTCATCATCCCGGGTGAATTCCTGCCACGCCACCCCATTCCGGATCACTACGATCTTTTTGGGAGGATAAAAACAATCCTTTATCAGTCGTTCCGCCAGTTTATTGCTGACTGCGACGATCTTGTCGATAAAAATACTGCGCGCCCTCTTGCTGAGCCGTACCTTGTGCCACCACAAGCCCATTCCTTTAATGCCGCCGATCCATACCTTTGATGTCTTGAGAGGCATTTCTGACACTTTCCCGTGTTCAATGACAAATACTTTCTTAAAACGCTGCTTGCAGACCATAAAGAATTTCATCGCCCCCAGGTCATTACACCCTCTGGGAAAGATCATAATATCACTTTTTATAGTCTTTAATAATAATTTCCACCGGCGGATAGAGCTATTACTGGCATCATCAACGCTCAAGTCCGCGGGTATAAACTTTATCTTGTCCTTAATGGCCGGATCTATATGATCATCATAATATTGATGCCCGCAACTGATCAATTCAATGTCATATCCCTTAGCCGCTAATGTTTTCATCAATCCCAGGGTGTGCACTTCTGTCCCGCCAAAACCGATGGTTTGGGTGACAAAACATATAGTTTTATTATTAACGGACAAGGGCATATTTTATTCCCTTACGTAAAGCATGATAAAGAAGCAGGTCAAGGCATAGCAAACTCAGAAATAAGGAGATCCGGCTGATCCTGGCCAGAGCCCGTAAATATATCGATAATGATTCCTTTAAGGGCCTGTTTGTCCTGGCTTCCCGTAAAAATAAAGACATTTCCTTGATCAATTTACGCAGGGGAAGAAAACCGTATTTATATCTCAGTATCCGGTCATAAAGAATGATAAAATCCATGCTCGTGCCCTTTAAAGACTTCCCATGCTCTCCGTAAATATAAAGGGACTTTGGATAATGGACGGATTTGAACTTTTGACACATCCTGATCCAATATTCATAATCTTCCACTAATTCGTATTTGGGATCATAGTACCCGGTCCCGAGAAATGCCTGACGCGTAAACAAGAAACACGCACCTACCTGATTTTCTTTTTTCAGGTCCAGAATATCAGGCATTTTCCTGAGCTCCTGCGAGCCTGTTTCCAGGTATTTGGCCAGGTAATCAGCATACACAAGGCCAGCTTCCTTGTGTTGCGCCAGGAAATCCAGCATTTCAGCGACAGCTTCAGGAATGAATTGGTTATCGTCTGAAGTCCAGGTAATATATTCACCACTGGCAGCTTTTAAACCTGTATTCAAGGCCCTGGGCAGCCGTTTGTTCTTATCATGCCGGATATATTTCAGCCGCGGATCATGATATGATCCCACTATTTCCGGCGTGTTATCCGTAGACGCGTCATCCACTACTATCAATTCAATATTTTGATAGGTCTGGTTCAAGCAGCTTTCAATGGCCATTCGCAGATACCGGGAGCCATTGTAAGTTGGCAGTATTATGCTGACTTTCGGCTGCTTAACTTCATTCATAATGCTTATTTGCCCTTTTTTGTGGCCCGCAGGTAATTCGCATCAAGGTAGAACTTCACTGCCCAGCTTATTTCTTTATCCGGGAAATATTGTGCCCCCTTGCCGTAACTGCCGTAAAAACCGCCGGTCTTATTCTGCAGGGTTTCCAAATAAGCCATAGCTTTATCCGCCGGAGCATAATTACCTATCATATACCAGGCGATAGACAATTGCGCCAATCCGGTGGAACAGACCCATTCCGCCCCTGGATAAGCGGGAATAGACCCATCAGCTTTCTGTATCGCCTCTGCCTGTGCCAGGCCCTTTTTAGCCAATTCCACC
>JAQUQP010000186.1 GCA_028716025.1 bacterium
TCGTGAGAATAAAGGAGGCGGTGCGCAGGTAAACCAGGTCAAAGGGCACCAGCAGGAAATAATAGATCAACCAGCTCACCGAGGAAGCCATCATCATCACAAAGATCACGGCCATCCCCATCCCGATTGATGTTTCCATCTGGTTGGACACGCCAAAGAATGAACATAAAGCGATAAACCTGATCAGCAGGATATTATTGATCAATAAGGAAGCGATCAGAATACCAAAAAGACTTGTCGAATCCATGATTATTTTTCCTTCGCTTTATTCTGGTAATAATGCAGGAATGCCATTAATATGCCGATCGTGATAAACCCCCCCGGGGGCAGGATCATGATCAAGGCTGGCTGGAAATCCGGGCTAAAAACGGCTTTGCCGAAGATCGTACCGTTACCGATCAATTCCCGGATCGCGCCGATCACTGTAATAACCAAAGTAAATCCTAGGCCCATTCCGAAACCATCCAAGGTCGAAGACAAAACCCCGTTCTTATAGGCAAAAGCCTCGGCCCGTCCCAGGATAATGCAATTAACTACGATCAAAGGCACAAAAACGCCAAGCTGTTTATACAAAGCCGGGTAGTAAGCCTGCATGACATAATCAGTAAGCGTAACAAAAGTAGAAATAATAATAATGAAGATCGGGATACGGATCTGGTCAGGAGTATACTTCCTGACCATAGCGATGACAATGTTCGAGCAGATCAGCACAAAACTGGCGGCAATGCCCATACCAAAACCATTAACCGCGGTACTGGAAACAGCCAGGGTAGGACAAAGCCCGATCATCAGTACCAAAACCGGGTTTTCCTTTATAATCCCGCTTAAGAAATCATTTTTGAGGCTCATTAGATCTCTGCCCTTCGTAGAATTTCAACACTTTATCTACTGCCTCCTGCACTCCCTTGGTTACGGCGCGGGATGAGATCGTGGCAGCAGTGACAGCTTCAATAGAGCCGCCATCTTTTTTTAAAGTTAGTTCTTTATCCTGTTTGCCGGCAAATTGTTCATAAAATTTCGGTTCGGCTGTTTTGGTCCCCAGGCCGGGTGTTTCATTCTGGTTCATGATCTTGATCGCTGATACTTTACCTTCTTTAGTGACCCCGACCAGTATTTCTATGGGCCCGCCGTATCCTATTGGAGCAGCTTTCATGGCTACACCAAGCTCCTGCTGGTCCTTGTCAAAAACTACTTTAAAATTCTCTTTTCCCTGGATAACTATTTTTACTTCCGCTGCCTGTGGAAAAACGCTTTGGATAGCTTCTTTTTCTGCTTCTACCTTTCGCTCTTCTATTACTGGTTTGGTCTTGGCATAGACATAAGCCAGCGCTCCCGCGGCCAGGGCGCAAACCAGCATAAGCAATATACCGAATTTAAAAAGTTGTTTTATGTTCATATGAATTACCTTTACTTTCAGAATTCAGCTTTCAGCTTGCTTTGACCTTCCCGAATTTCTGTGGCATAGTATATTTATCGATCAAAGGAGTGAGCATATTGAAGATCAGGATAGAATAACATACCCCTTCCGGGAATCCGCCCTTATAGCGGATCAGAACCGTGAGGATACCGCAACCGCAACCAAAAATAATTTTCCCTTTGCCGGTCATGGGGCTGGTCACCATATCAGTGGCCATGAAAAAAGCACCCAAGACCAAACCACCGGCCAGGATATTGAACAACGGATCTTTACCCATTATGCCGCTCAATAAGGCAACAGAAGCAACAAAAGAAACCGGGATATGCCAGGAAATCTGTTTTTTGTATAATAAGTAGGCTGCTCCCAGTAACAACGCAGCAACCGAGGTTTCTCCTAATGAACCAGCCCTGTTACCGACAAACAAATTCCAGTAAGATGGTAAGGGTTGGCTCAAATTAAACTTAGCTATTGCCAAGGGTGTAGCAGTGGTAATAGCATCAAAAGGCGTGACCCAGGTGGTCATGGCTACCGGCCAGGAAGCCATCAAAATAGCCCGTCCGGCTAAAGCCGGATTAAAAGGATTGTAGCCGAGCCCGCCAAATACCTGTTTGACCAGGATGATCGAGACAGCAGCCCCGATCGCTATGATCCACAATGGGAGCCCCGGGGGACAGATCATGGCCAGCAGTAACCCGGTGATAGCCGCGCTGCCATCAGAAATAGTTACTTCCCTCTTCATGATCTTTTCGCTGATAAACTCAGCCGTTATAGCACTGGCCATGCTGACCAGCATAAGCCAGAGAGCCGCCAAGCCAAAATAGTATACAGCAGCCACGGCAGCCGGAGCCAGGGCGATCAATACATCGCGCATAACTGCAGAAATAGTTTCAGTATTTTTAAGATGCGGTGAAGTAGAAACTACATAGGGAGCCATTATTTAGTATCCTTTTTTTTCCTGGCTTGGGCAATTTCCATTTTAGCCCACTTGGCATATTGTACCAAGGGGATCTTGGCCGGACAGCCATAGGCGCAAACTCCGCACTCAATACAATCAGCAATATCATACTTACCCATAGCTTCATATTCTTGCCGGCGGCCATATAAACCATATAAATAAGGAGTTAGATTCATCGGACAGGCTTCAATACATTTACCGCAGCGAATGCAGGGACCAGCCTGGAGAATCCCGGCATCCCGGGAAGTTAATACAAGTATTCCGGATGTTCCTTTGATCACTGGTACATCCAGGGTATATTGGGCAATACCCATGAGCGGCCCACCCATGATCACCTTGGCAATATCACCCTGTAACCCGCCGCAAAAATTAATAATATCGCTAAATAAGGTTCCTATCCTTACTTTAACATTCTGCGGTTCTTTGATCCCGCTGCCGGTAACTGTAACTATTCTTTCAATTAAGGGACGATTTTCTCGTAAGGCTTCATAGATAGCCACAGCCGTGCCGACGTTATCTACAACCACACCTACTTCAAAGGGTAATTTGCCGGAAGGGACCTCTTTTTTCAGCAGGGCTTTGATCAACTGTTTCTCAGCCCCCTGGGGATACTTGGTCTTGACCACAGCCACTTCTATATTCGGCTCCATTTTGACTGCCGCGGAAAGCAGTTTTATAGCATCAGGTTTGTTGTCTTCAATGGCGATGATCCCTTTACCCACATCCAGCAACTTCATAATGATCTTTAAACCTTCGATGATTTCCCGGGAATTATCCAGCATCAGGCGGTGGTCACAGGTAAGGTATGGTTCACATTCGCAGCCATTGATTATAATGACGTCGATTATTTTATCTGCGGGTGGAGTAAGCTTTACTGAGGTAGGGAAAGCCGCGCCGCCAAGACCAACCAGGCCTTTGTCCCTTAGTTTATCCCTGATTTCCTGGGGCAAGAGACGGAAGAAGTTATCATCCCTTTTAATATCATCGGACCACTGGTCCAGTCCGTCTGATTCTATAATAATTGATGTTATTTTGTTGCCAAGAGGATGGGGATAGGGCCGGATATCAACGATCGTGCCGGAAATTGAGGCATGTACCGGAGCAGTGATCAAAGAGTTGCTTTCTCCGATCTTCTGCCCTTTTTTTACTTTATCACCTTTTTGCACTAAAGGCTCACAGATCGCCCCAGTATGCTGTAATAAAGGAATAACCACCATTTTTGGTGGTGGCATTACCTTTACAGCCAGGTTGCACGTCAGCTCTTTTT
>JAQUQP010000187.1 GCA_028716025.1 bacterium
TGGTTATGGGGCCATGTACCACTCCGGTACTAGCTGTATTGCTAGCTTTTGTTTATAGCCAACAAAATGTTTTATTTGGGGCCGTAACCCTGTTTGTTTTTGCTATCGGATTGAATGCTCTCTTGATTTTGGCCGGTACTTTCGCTGGTTTACTGGTGAATTTGCCCAAACCGGGAATTTGGATGGAACGGACAAAAAAAGCTCTCGCCTGGGCCATGATCTTTATCGGAGAATATTTTTTAGTTCAAATGGGGAAGATGTTATTCTAGAGTATTGAGAAACACCCCAAGGGGTAACAGAGAGGCTGATGCTTTAGATTTTACGGAGTAAAATCGCCGGCCGAACGCAATAGGGGCGGGAGCCCCTTTGAGCGGGGTTTGGGGTGTTTCTAGAGGGGAATATTTTTTGGTTCAAATGGGGAAGATGTTATTCTAGAGTATTGAGAAACACCCCAAGGGGTAACAGAGAGGCCGATGCTTTAGATTTTACGGAGTAAAATCGCCGGCCGAACGCAATAGGGGCGGGAGCCCCTTTGAGCGGGGTTTGGGGTGTTTCTAGAGGGGAATATTTTTTAGTTCAAATGGGAAAAAGGTTATTATAATAAGGAGGAAGAATAGTGAAAAAGGTAGTTTTCATAATAGGTGTTTTTGTTCTCATAGCAGGAGTTGCTTTAACCTGTATGGCGCAGAGTCCCGGTCAGCCAGCCGGCAGTCCCGGGGGGCAAGCTATTGATTTTACTTTAAAGAACCTGGCTGGCAAAGAAGTTAATTTACTCAAAGATTTTGCTAAAAAGAAAGTGATCATTCTCGTTTTTAGCGCAACTTGGTGTCCGTATTGCGTCCAGGAGATCCCAGCGCTGAAAAATATTTATAGTAAATATAATTATAAAGGAGTAGAGATCATTCATATCGATCCTCAGGAAAGCCGGGACCGCGTGCAGAGTTTGGCAGATAAATACAAGATCCCCTATCCGGTGCTGCTTGATGAAACTGGGGAGGTGATCAAACAGTATAAGATCCTGGGCTTGCCCACAATTATTTATTTGGACCAAAAACGCAATATTAAATGGCGTTCTTCTGGCGGAGAACAGGATTATGATGGTCGTTTACAAGAATTAGGAATAAAGTAAAAGGGGGAGTACGATGAAAGTCAAGGTAAATAAAGATACGTGCATTGGTTGCAGTTTATGTGCCGATAATTGTCCCGATGTTTTTAAAATGGATGGTGATCTTGCCGTGGTCATTGTGGATATAGTTCCATCCAATGCTGAAGATACGGCCAGGGAAGCGGCCCAGAATTGTCCCGTAGAAGCGATTACCATCGAAGAATCATAAATAATGGAGTTTGAAACCAAAAATTTAGTATTTCGAATTTAGGGTTTCGAATTTCCTCCGAAGGAGGAAGTATGGATAAATACAAGTGTTTGGTTTGCGGCTATATTTACGATCCCGCTAAAGGAGATCCGGATAATGGGATTGTCGCGGGTACTTCTTTTGAACAATTGCCGGAAACCTGGGTATGCCCCGAGTGCGGCGCGCCGAAAGACCAGTTTGAGAAAATCTAAAAACACAATTATACAAATGCCTGCCTGCCGGTAGGCAGGATAGCGAATGACTCGCATAGAAATAGAAAGGTTTGACCATGAAGCCATTTGAAATTGCCAGTAATGTGTTTTGGGCAGGAGCGATACATCCGGACCTGCGCCTTTTTGACGACCTGTTCCCGACTGAACATGGCACCACGTATAATTCCTATCTGGTCAAAGGCCGGGACAAAACTGCCCTGATCGATACCGTGAAGGGGATATTCGTTCAGGATTTTATGGCCAACCTGAAAACAATTTGTGACCCGGCGAAGATCGATTATTTGATCGTTAACCATACCGAACCGGATCACTCTGGTTCGTTCCAGGAATTCCTGAAGATCAATCCTAATGTTACCGTAGTAATTACCAAGCCTGGCTCACTTTTTCTCAAAGAGCTTACCCATGATGAATTTAATGTATTGGAAGCCAGTGATGAGCTTAATATAGACCTCGGCGGCCGGACCCTTAAATTTATTATTGCCCCGTTCCTGCACTGGCCGGATACGATGTTTACCTATTTAATTGAAGACCAGGTATTATTCCCGTGTGACGCTTTTGGCAGTCATTATTATAATGAAGCGGGAATGTTTAATGATACTGCCGGTGATTTTAGCGAGGATCTCGTCTTTTATTTTGATTGCTTGATCCGGCCGTTCAAGAAAAAAGTGCTATTAGCCGTGTCCAAGGTCAAAGACCTGCCGCTAAAAATTATCGCTCCCAGCCACGGGCCGATCCACCGGATAGACCCCCTGCAATACGTAAAGAAATACCAGGAATTTGCTACCGTAAAGAAATTGACTAACGGAAAAAAAAGCATCCTTATGCTCTATCTCTCATCTCATAAAAATACGGAAAAAGTTACCCGGCAGATCGCTGCCGGATTAAAAACAGATAAAACCGAAGTGACAATTATCCACATACCCGAAGTAAGCCTGGACCAGATCCGTGACGAACTGGAAAAAGCGGATGGTTTATTGATCGGTACGCCGACTATTAACCGGGATGTGCCTAAACCGGTTTGGGATGTTCTCGGACTATTCCAGACAGTGAGCCATGAAGTGAAGTTAGCTGCGGCGTATGGTTCGTTCGGTTGGAGCGGGGAAGCGGTCAAAATGATCGAAGACCGGTTTAAAAGCTTGAAACTAAAAACATTTGAACCAGGTTATAAAGTCAACTTCAGTCCTACCGAAGAGGATCTGGCCAAGGCCAGGGAATTCGGACAAAAATTCTCCGGAGCTATTCTCGCATGAAATTAATGACCATTACGGTCACTAATGGCAGCCGTAAAGGCGAAACATTTCTTATCGCCGATAACACCTCGATTACCATCGGGCGCGGCGCAGACGCTACCTTGTGCTTGGCTGATCATCGCGCTTCCCGCAAACACGCTATTATCGGTCTCAAGGAAGGTGAAGCTTATATTTCTGACCTGGCCAGCACCAACGGGACCTTCATCGGCAAATTAAAAGTTTTTGGCCGAGACAAGCTTAAAGACGGTGATATTGTTTTTATTGGCCGGACCTATTTTAAAATAACCATCAAAGAGCAGTAATGATCAAGACACTGGGCCTAATCGCTGCGATAATCTTGCCTCTCTGGAATATACCGCTGATTATCAGGATAATAAAAAGAAGATCATCCAAGGATATCAGCCTTTTTTGGGCTTTGGGAGTGTGGGTCTGCCTGTTGGGGATGTTCCCGTCAGGGATAACCTCTAATGATATAGTATGGAAAACATTTAATATTATTAATTTGATCTTGTTTACGGCGGTGACCGTATATGTTGTTATCTATCATAAAGGGGAGTAACCCGCGATTATGGAAAAGATCTATCTGACCAGGGAAGCCTATCAAAAGATTAAAGAAGAGATCGATTTCTTGAAAACGACCAAGCGAAAACAATTAGCCAAAGAGATCGGTGAAGCCAGGGAAAAAGGCGATATTTCGGAAAACGCCGAATATGACGCAGCTAAAGAAGCGCAAGCCCTGAATGAGAACAAGATCAATGAACTGGAAAGTAAGCTGGGAGATCGG
>JAQUQP010000188.1 GCA_028716025.1 bacterium
TCTTCCGATCTAAATATAATGAAAAAAGGTATGACCGAATACATCTGCCGGCGAGCGGCATCCACAAAAGTAAGGACATGAATAGTCAGTGAGCATAAATATAAATAGGCAAATATTTTAAAATATTCATCTTTAGTTTTCCAGGCCTTGAGCGCGCCAAATATTGCTAACACATAGAACAGGCTCATATGCAGACCATAATAATACCTGTGCCAAGGTGACCAAAAAGACGGTAAAATATTAATGAACTGATAAAAACGCAACCAGAAAAGTTTTATCTGTCTCCCCAATAAATAGGTCAGGCTATTGATTTTCTCATAATCAAATGGTTCTATCTGCGTTAAGCCGGGTATATGATAATCAGTCCCAGGCAATACCCAGCCATTCATATACCAATATCCGGCTATGACTATGATTTTTTTAATCAACGTCAACAACAATATAGATACTATTATGATCACGGAATAAAAAATATATTTACGTGTTTTATGAGCTTTTACCCGTTCATTGATAATTTTCAATCCCAGCCAAATCACCGGTACGAACAATAGGGGGGTCTCTAAGCGCATGAATGTTAACAATATACCGGAGATCGTTAAAAATATAAAATACTTCTTATATTCCTGACGAAAATAGTATTCCATTAAAAAGTAATAGGCAAAAACAAATAAGACTCGATAAATACTGTCCGGTACAGCATAGAAAGGCCATTGTACATTGTCAAAATAAATAGCTGCCAGGACTACAAAAAGGACAGCTATGGTTCTTGATCTATAATGTTCCAGAGTGATCTTTAGCAATAAGGGGAAGATTAAAACTGCCAGGATTATTTGCAATAAGATCAAAGCTTGCAAATTATTTTCACCGAAGATCAAATACAGCAGAGTAATAATGGAAACATAAGCCAGATGGGACATCTGATAGGTAGAGATTTCCGGAAAAGCAGCGGTACCTTTTAGCCAATTGGCCAGCTTAATGGCTTCCGGCTGATAGACAGTAAGATAATCGCTGGAAGGATTAGCCCCCAACTTCATGTACAGGCCAGCATGTACGACTAAAGCCAGCAGATAAATGGCTAATAATAATTTCCAATTCTTATTTAGCATGAATTTTTCCTTTGCTAACCTTTATTATGCCCGCGATCATCAGATAATGCTTATTATATTCGCACTGCTCTACCTCGCAATCACTAAGAGCAGCATATTCCCTGATCTTTTTTCTGGTAAACAAATAGGCTCTTGGGGTAATGACTTGGTCCATGAACATGGTCAAGCCAGTACGTTTATCCAGTAATTTCCCGAAAACCACCAAAGCCAATGGCTGAAACAATAGTTGGGCTAGAGGAAAAATAATATTCACAATTCTTTTTGTCCAATGCCAGTAACAATAACGGATCAAAAAAGTCGCTTTATGCACTAAATAGAAGTAAGGATTCCAGGCATTATACACGTTCAGATAAATAGATCCGCCGGGTTTAGTGATCCTCACCAGTTCTAAAAAAGCTTTCAATGGATCTATAGTATGATGAATTACCCCGTTGCAAATCGTATAGTCGGCGACATTATCAGCAAAAGGTAATTCTAATACGCTCCCCTGTTCTGCCTTAAATCCCTTTTCCCGAAGTTGTGTAATATTGTCTGGAGCCAAGTCTAGCAATGTGATCTTTTCTTTGGCTATACCCTTTTCCAGGTACACCCCAGTCCAAAAGCCGGCTCCACAACCGATATCGAAAAGAAATGCGTTTTCTCTTATTCCTTCCAAAAACTTTTCCAGTAATGGCTCGGTAGCCAGTCTTTGCGGACCATAGTTAAACTCGCCAAACTGGTATTTATTATACATTTCTTGCGCCTCTTTGGTGATCTTATCCATAAAATACTCTATTCATTACACACCAGCCAATTACCAATAGCCAGGTAGTCAAGATGACCTCGTTGGAAAGATCTAATGGCATCGTATGGTGAACATACTATAGGTTCTTCATGCATGTTAAAACTGGTATTAAGGACCACTCCCACGCCGGTTAGCTCTTTATATTCCTTAATGACCCGGTAATAACTCGGATTGATCTCTTTTTTAACAAAATTCGGCCGGGCCGTACCGTCTATATGAACTACAGCCGGACATTCTTTCTTCATTTTTTCGGTACAATCGAAAGTTATGGTCATGAATTCAGCAGTGTGCTCTGCTCCTTTTACTCGTTGGAAATATACTTCACAGTCTTCTATTAACACAGAAGGGGCAAAAGGCATAAATTCAGTACGTTCTAATCGTTTATTAAGCCAATCATTGACATCATTGTCTCCGGCATGGAACAAGATCGATCGGTTACCCAAAGCCCTGGGGCCATATTCCATCCGCCCGTAGAATCTAGCCACTACTTTCTTAGCGGCTAACAACCTGGCTATCTCTTTTTCTATATCCTGGAAGAAAATACCTTTCACTCCGGCAGAGGTCAAAGCTTCCTTGATCTCCCCGTCGTTATATCCGGTCCCGAGATACATATCTTTCACTTTCTCCGGCTGTAAATATTTACCGGTTCGCAGTAATGCCGTATTCTGAGCATATAAAGCCGCGCCCAGGGCTAGGCCTGAATCGCCCATTGGCGGGCAAATAAATATTGCTTCCACTCCCGGAAGGTCGTGGATACGCTGGTTCATTAATACATTTCCAGCTACTCCACCGCTAAAGACAAGTTTTCTTTTTCCCGATCTGGTCATAGCTTCGGTAATCACTTCTATCACGACTTCTTCCAGCCTTTTTTGAAAAGCAGCAGCGATATTTTCGCGTGACTCACCGGCAAAATAAGCTGGCAATTTATCATATAAAAGATATTGTTCAGCCAAGATAAATACCAAAGGGCTCATTTTCAGGGTCATATTATCGGCTATTAATAAGGCATTCACTTTCTCCCTTAACACCGCAGGATCACCGAACGCTGCTAATCCTGTCACCTTCCCAGCGTGACGTAGATAATCAAAACCCAGGATCGTTGTCACTAAACGGTAAAAAATACCAGGCGAATGAGGCCATTTGGTCTTAGCCAGGTCGTTAAACCGCCCTTTCTTGAATTCCTCTAGCACAAAACTGTGCTGCCAATCATATCCTTCAATAACTACGGATAAAGCTTCTTCCCAGCCAGCACAAAAGCAAGCTCCGGCGGCATGGCTAAAATGATGCGGCACATATATAACTTTACCGCGGAAACCCTTCAGGCAGTATCCCAATCTGATCCTTTTCCCTAAATAGAGAAAAAAGAATTGGGTCAGACCGGTACAGAAACTCAAATTAAGTAAAATTGCCAACAGACCTTTTATGACTACTCTCTTTTGTTTAATATGGTACTCAAAGGTCAGAAAATCCCGGCCTTTGGTAAATATCTTTTGCTGCCAAAAACTTTTAGTATAGTAATACCAATTTTTTAACGGTGGAAATCCCGCAATAGCCAGTATATCTATTTGTTCCGGTTTTAGCCCGGTATGAGCCCAAGCTGCCTGGAGAGCCCTGACCGGCAATTCATCATCCATTTTTATTCTGGAATAACGTTCTTCCGAAGCAGCGAAAATGATCCGGCCGTCTTCCACTAAAA
>JAQUQP010000189.1 GCA_028716025.1 bacterium
CGAACTGGCTGAAAAAGAAACAACCAGGCTGCAGTTCCAGCCGGCTTTTGCCGCCACAGCCCAAATGTATGAAAACCATTTCAAGATGGCCAGATATATATTTGAAGAAAAATACGACCGTAACTTGTTGAACGCATTTAAGAAATTCCAAGATCTTGGAAAGCTGGAGATCATTACCTGCGGAGCCACCCATGGCTACCTGCCCTTAATGCTTAGCCAGCAGGCTAAGCGTGCCCAGGTAAGGACCGCGGTCCAGGACTATACAGGCAGGTTTGGCCAGCCGCCCAAAGGCATCTGGCTGCCTGAATGCGCTTATGAGATCGGTGACGACCAGTTGCTCCGGGATGAAAAGATCAGGTATTTCTTCATGGAGACCCATGGGTTGCTCTTTGCCGAACCACGGCCCAAGTATGGCGTGTATGCTCCTGTTTTCTGCCCCAGCGGCGTAGCTGCTTTCAGCCGGGATATTGAATCTTCCAGGCAGGTATGGAGCGCGACTGACGGATATCCGGGTGATTTCCGGTACCGCGAGTTCTATCGTGATATTGGCTACGACCTTGATTATGATTATATCCGCCCCTATCTCCATAATGACGGGGTGAGGCGCAATATAGGTATTAAATATTATAAGATCACCGGAAAAACAACCTTAGGCGGCAAGCAACCTTACAATCCAACCGAGGCCAAGGAAGCGGCAGCTTCACATGCTGGTAATTTTATGTTCAATCGGCAAAAACAAATAGAACATTTAAACGGGTTTTTAGGCAAGAAGCCGATCATTGTCGCGCAATACGATGCTGAGTTGTTCGGCCATTGGTGGTTTGAGGGCCCGGATTTCCTGAACTTCCTCATCCGTAAGATCTCCTGCGACCAGGATGAGATCAAAATGATCACCGCCAGCGAATACCTGAAAGAAAATCCCAAAAACCAGGTTTCTGTTCCCGCAGCATCCAGCTGGGGTGATAAAGGTTACCATGAATGCTGGCTCCAGGGGACTAATGACTGGATCTACCGGCACTTGCACAAAGCGCAGAGCCGGATGATCGAATTAGCGCAGGATAACAGGAATGAAAGCAATGGATTGCGGATCAGGGCGTTGAACCAGGCAGCGCGGGAATTGCTGTTAGCCCAATCGAGCGACTGGGCCTTTATCATGGCTATGGGCACCATGGTAGCGTACGCGGAAAAGAGAACCAAAGATCATATCAACCGTTTCCTGAAACTATATGATGACCTGAAAAACAATACTATAGATGAAGGTTGGCTGAGAGAAATAGAATACCGCGACAATATCTTCCCCTATATGAGCTATAAGGTATATCTTTAAAGAACTCGGTATACGGTGAACGGTTACGAAACCGACAGGCAACTTCGGGCATCCTAACCATATACCGTTAGCCGAGACATTTTTTTATCTCTTCCTTTACTGTTCCCGCATTATCAATATCCGCGCTAGCGATACTAAGAAGCCTTACTTCCCTGGCTTCTTTCTTTTTTAGTATCTTGGCCATATTTTCCAGGCACCGGTCTTTCCCCAAACCACTGCCATAGGTCACAAAAGCCAATGTTTTTTTTCCTACCAACCCGACACAATCCTGTATATACGTGCGCATTGCCGGCACTGGCTCAAACGCCCAAACCGGACTGCCAAAACACACCAGGTCATACGGCGACACAACCACAAATGTGCTTTCCACCTTGGTCCTGATGCGGAAAAATGCTTTCAGGCACTTGCCGAAAAATGATTTCGGCTCATTAGGCGCATGCAGCCAGCGTTCATCCACTGCCCAGCCCTGGTTATGCAAGTGCTCCCCGACCAAATGCGCCAACTTCTTGGTATTCCCTGTTTCTGTGTAATAAACGATCAAAGCTTTCATGAAACCCCCAATTTAAGACAAATCCGAAATTCTAATATCTAAATCCTAAAGGATTTGACTTATAGTACCTGCATTATAGCACACTTCAGGTAAGCTGTTTCCGGCATGGACAGCAATACAGGATGATCCTTAGCCTGGCCGCGGAACTCTAGCAATCGCAAGGTCCTCTTAGAGCGCAACGCGCTGTCTTTGAGCATGTTAATAAAAGTGTATTCATCCATATAGTGCGAGCAGGATGAAGAGATCAGTATCCCGCCCTTTTTCACTGTCTGCATCGCCAATCCATTCAATTTCCTGTATCCTTTGATCGCCTGCGGCAGGTTCTTTTTTGACTTCGTAAATGAAGGTGGGTCAACATTAACAACGTCAAATAATGTATTCTTCAACACTGCCTCAGTTAAATACTCAAACACATCAGCAGCGACAAACTCACAATTTTTAAATTCATTCAGATCGGCATTTTCCTGGGCTTCTTTGATTGCGTCTTTTGACGCATCCACCCCGGTCACTTTAACGCTCTCATATTTTGCTGCAGACAGCGAAAATCCCCCGCTATAACAGAAACAATCTAAAACAGTTTTTTGCGCAACATAGCTCTTGAGCGCTTCACGGTTATCCCGTTGGTCAAAAAAGAACCCGGTTTTCTGGCCATTCACTACATCCACCTTGTAATCCAGGCCATTTTGCTCGATCACCAGGTTGTCCGTAGGCTCCGGTCCAAATAATGGCTTTTTATATAACTCCATCCCTTCCAATGACCTGACTTCAGCATCATTACGGAGATAGATCCCGACTGGCTTAAAGATCTCAGTTAAAGCCTGCGCGATCATTTCCAGTCTCTGCTCCATACCCAGGCTCAATACTTGTACAACCAGGTAGTTTTCATATTTATCAATGACCAGTCCCGGCAGGAAATCACTCTCTCCATATACAATGCGGTACGACCTTTCAGTAGGATATAGTTCCTGCCGCAGATGATAAGCCTGGCTGATGCGCCTCTTAAAAAACTCTGCATCTATATTTTCCCGTTCTTTGGTCAGGATCCTGACCGCGATCAGGGAATTTTTATTCACCAGCCCCAATCCCAAGAACGCATTCTGGCTGGATACGATTTCAGCAATATCACCGTTATTGATATCCGCAGAATAATGGTCGATCTCATTGGAAAATACCCAGAGATGCCCGGCTAATATTCTATTCTCCTCTTTCTTTTTTAGGATTACTTTGGGCATGTGCCATACTCAGCTTCTACCGTGGTAATGATCCCGCCACGGGGAGTGAATACTCCCTTTATCCCCGCCCATTTTGGTTTGCAGGCCGTAGTGAAATCCTTAAGGATCCTGTTCACGGCATTTTCGTGGGAAATACCCAGGTTGCGGTAGCCTAAAATATAATATTTAAATGATTTCAGCTCTACGCACAGTTTATTAGGTACATACTGGATCGTGATAGTCGCGAAATCAGGCAGGGCAGAATGCGGGCAAAGGGATGTATATTCAGGAACGCTGATAGTGATCTTGTAATCCTTGAATAAATTCGGGAACACGTCCATCTGCGGCAGCTTCGCTTCCAATCCCCCTCTGGTTAACTTTAGTTTTTCTTGATTATTCATCTTACGCCTCCAATACTAATACAAATTCTAAGCACTAATATCTAAACTC
>JAQUQP010000190.1 GCA_028716025.1 bacterium
AGATTTTAAAAAGACCGGGGCTATTGATCGGGCAGTCTTGTTTATGAATTTAGCTGATGACCCGGCTATTGAGCGGATCGCCACGCCGCGGATGGCCCTGACCTGCGCTGAGTACCTGGCTTTTGAGAAAGGTATGCATGTCCTGGTTATTCTTACTGATATGACCAACTATTGCGAAGCGTTACGCCAGATCTCGGCAGCCCGGAAAGAGATTCCCGGCCGCCGCGGATATCCCGGGTATATGTATACTGACTTAGCCACTATTTATGAAAGAGCTGGCAGGATCATTGGACAGAAAGGGTCGATCACCCAATTCCCGATCTTAAGTATGCCTGAAGATGATAAAACTCACCCTATACCCGACCTGACAGGATATATCACCGAAGGCCAGATCATCCTCAGCCGGGAGCTGCACCGGCGCGGTATCTATCCGCCGATCGATATATTACCGTCGTTATCACGTTTAAAAGAAAAAGGTATCGGCGAGAAAAAAACCAGGGGAGACCACGGCAGCGTAACGAGCCAGATCTTTAGTTCTTATGCCCGCGGGAAAGAAGTAAAGGAATTGGCCGTAATCCTGGGTGAAGCGGCGTTGACCGAGACTGACAAGCTCTATGCCAGGTTCAGCGATGAATTTGAGGCCACCTTTGTGAGCCAACAAGAAAATGATGAACGCAGCATTGAAGAAACCCTGGACCTTTGCTGGAAATTATTGCTCCTATTCCCCAGGGCCGAGCTGAAACGGATAAAAGACGCGGAAATAGAAAAGTATTTTCTCAAGGGACAAACATTCGAGGATAAATAATGCGGCTGAACATAAATCCGACCAGAATGGAACTGCTCAAATTGCGCCGGCGCACAGCTATTGCCAGGCGCGGGCATAAGTTATTGAAAGACAAGCAGGATGAACTTATGCGGACTTTTATGGAGCTGATCGAAAAGCTGAAAAATAGCCGGCAAGAGACTGAAAAAGAGCTGCGCGAAGCTACAGCGCACTATATTTTGAATAAGGCTCAAATCGGGGAAGAGGCCATCGAAGAGCTCTGGCAGGGACTAAAAGCGGAAGTGGAGGTCAGCTGGAGTTGGGAGCCTTTAATGAATCTGCAGCTGCCCAGGTATCAGGTTGCGACTAAAGCGCAGGATATAGTTTACGGCTATCTGGATACAACCTTAGCCCTGGACCAAATGACAGAAAAATATAAGAATCTCCTGGTACAGCTGGTAGCCCTGGCAGAGCAGGAAAAGGTGATCAAGCTGTTGGCCGAGGAAATAGGCAAAACCAGGCGCCGGGTCAATGCCCTGGAGTATATTTTGATCCCGAACCTTATTGAAACAATGCGGTATATTAATATGAAACTTATTGAGCATGAACGCGGTACGATAACCCGGCTCATGAAGATCAAGGATATAGTTCATGAAGGGAAATCGACCTGATCTGCTGCTTAGAAAAGGGTTGACAGAGCCCTAAAACCGGGGTATTTTTATAATGGGGTGAAATTGAAAAATAGATAAGGAGGGCAGGCATAATATAGAACCGTTTTTATTAGTAAGCAAGCCATGGATTAATAGGAAGGGTCTATTTTATGTCATCTTTATTTTATAACTTTATCATTGTTATTGGCATAATTGTCGCCTCCTACATTATCTTCCGGCATCTCTGGGAAAAGGAGTCTACGGAAGAAAATGACAGGATCCTTTCCCAACTGGATGAAGCCAGGAAAAAGATACAGACCTATTCCGAAGAACTCAATGATCTTTTAGGATTGATGAATTCCTTTCACCGGGTCAACACCGCGCCAACCTCCCTGAACATGGATGAAGTATCCTGGTTGGCTTTGGATAATGCCCTGAAAATACTAGGGGCAATAAAAGGTTCTTTGTTTGTAATTAATAAGAGAACCAATCAGCTGGAGCTCAAGGCAGCGATTGGTTATAATAAGAATAATTTACCAGGGGCGAATTTTACTGTCGATCAGGTTGAAAATGGGGCACACTCAAAAGAATCCTTGGCATCCACCCCCTCTAGTAAGGGTTCTTTTATCAGCGTGCCGTTGAAGATCCAGAACCGTATCATAGGCATTATTAATGTTAACGAGAAGACTGACGACAGGCAGTTCGCCCCTGAAGATTTACGGGTCTTGAGCGCTTTAGCTGACCAGACTGCCATTGTTTTAGAAAATTTGACCTTATATAAGGACCTGCAGCAAGTTTATTTAGGGGTTATTAAAACCTTGTCTTTGGTTGTAGACGCCAAAGATCATTATACATTCGGCCATTCTGAACGCGTGACGAAATATGTAGTAGAAATGGCCACGGAAATGAAGCTAAGCCCGGAGCTTAAAAAATTAGCTGAGGCTGCTTCTATCATCCATGATATCGGTAAAATAGGGATTAAAGAAGAGATACTGCTTAAAGCTGGTCGCCTGACTGACAGTGAATTTGAAGAAATAAAAAAGCATCCGGTCATCGGGCGGGATATGGTCAGACCAATGGAATTCCTGAGCGAATTGGCGCCATTAGTATATTACCATCACCAACACTTTGATGGCGGTGGGTATCCTGATAAAGTAAAAGGCATGCATATACCACTGGTCGCCAGGATGATCACTATAGCTGATTCCTTTGATGCTATGATCAGTGACCGGCCATACCGGAACGGCTTGTCCGTGGAAACAGCTATTAAAGAACTTAAGCGGTGTTCTGGCAGTCAGTTTGATCCTGATCTGGTTACCGTGTTCTTAAAAGTATTGAGGCGTAATTTAAAGATGGCTTAGGAGAAAATATGCCTTGCCCGTTCTTAAAAAAATTAGAAACAGACCTTTGTATAGCTTATCCGGACCGGCCGATCGTAGTTAATGAGGGATGCAAACTGAGTTTTTGCGAGAGCAATAATTACGTGAACTGTAGAACACTAAAAGAAAGAAAATAAAAACATGAGCTTATATGTGGTTGCCACCCCCATTGGTAATTTGGGGGATATTACTTTTAGGGCGATAGAAACCCTGAAAAAAGTCAGCCTGATCGCGTGTGAAGATACGCGCTATACCAGGAAACTGCTGAGCCATTATGATATCCATACTCTGGTTACCAGCTACTATGAGTATAATAAGATAAAAAAACTGGATTATTTGCTTGAACAATTGATCAGCGGCAAAGATATTGCCCTAGTTTCCGATAGTGGTACTCCCGGGATCTCTGACCCGGGATTTCTGATTATCAGTGAGGCAGTTAAAAATAAAATCCAAGTAATATCTATTCCTGGTCCCTCGGCAGCCATCAGCGCGTTGGTAGTGGCAGGATTGCCCACTGATAGTTTTGTTTTTGAAGGTTTTTTACCGCGTAAAAAAGGTAAATTAAAAAAAACCCTGACCGCCCTGGCTGCCTTGGAAAGAACCATTGTTTTTTATGAATCTCCTTATCGTATTACGGCAACGCTTAAGATCATGCAGGAAGCTATAGGTAATCAATACGTGGTGATCGCCCGGGAGCTTACTAAACACTTTGAAGAAGTACTGCGAGAT
>JAQUQP010000191.1 GCA_028716025.1 bacterium
CTGACTCAACTCCAGTTAGCGGAAATAAAAAAACCGCCCCTGGAATAAATCCAGATAGCGGCCCGACTATCTTACAAACCCTTCGAGAATATCACTATCCCCGAACCCTAAATAAATATTATTAAGTAAAATATAGCATTTATTTAAGATTAAAGCAAGAAAATTAATTTTGTGTCTTGCTTTATTTTATCTCTTTATGTTATTATAAAAACCAGAAAATAAAGCATACTGCGATATAGGGTCCGGAGCAAATCCGGAGGATATAGAATTGATGGTCGGGCCGCCATCTAGGATTAAATCTAGATAGCGGTTTTTGCTTTTTAGGAGGTTAGATGAAAAGGATTTTAATATTTCTATTGCCTATTTTAATAATCGTCGCGGTGGTATTTACGGTTTTTGGCATTGTCCAGGTGAAGATAGAGCAAGAGAAATTAATGGATGAGTTATACCGCAAAGCTAAGGCTGTCGCTGAGACCACCGAGGTATCGGCGCAGTATATTATTAAAAATAACGATAAAAGGTCAGCGCGCCGGTTAGTAGACGGATTCCAAAAAAGGGAACGGCTGCAAGGTTGCGTGTTATACGATAAAGAGGGCAAGATACTAGCTATAACTGAACGTATTTCCGAATGGCAGGAAAAGGATAAAAGCTATTTGAACCAGGTTGTAGAGAATAAGCAACTGGAAGCCGGCATGCAGAAATTCAAAGACTTATCTGTTTATAGTTATGCCATCCCGGTGCTTGATGATAATGATAAAGTGATCGGAGTAGTGGAACTCATATATGATACTTCCTATGTCTATACACGTTTGGCTGAACTTTGGAAGAATATCAGTATTACCTTAAGTATCATCGTTTTGTTGATCATTATTATTGTTTTAATGATCCAAAGACAGATCTTTGTCGTACCGGTAAAAAGATTGACGGAATGGTTCCATCTTTATCAAAAAGGGGAAATAGATGAACAGCATCCGATCAGGGATACTGGAGAACTGGGAAAACTGGCCAATGAAGTGGAACAAGTGGCTTTAAGTTTACGGGTAGCCAGAAAAACCATATCCGATAAAGCGCAGATCCGCTTGCAAGAAGAACAATGGACCGAGACTAAGTTACGTGATCTGGTATTGGCTAAGCTGGGAGAAAACGCTTTATTTGTGGTCTCCAACAGGGAGCCGTACATGCATATTTTAGATGAAATATCTGGCAAAACTAAATGGACCCGGCCAGCTAGCGGAGTAGTTACTGCCCTGGATCCGGTAATGCGTTCTTGTGGCGGTACATGGATCGCCCATGGCAGTGGGAACGCGGACAAAAAATTTGTTAATTCCAAAAACAAACTGGGTGTCCCTCCTGATGATAATCGTTATATCCTCAAAAGAGTATGGCTCACTAAAAGTGAGGAAGAGGGTTATTACTATGGCTTTGCCAATGAAGGATTGTGGCCTCTCTGTCATGTGACCCATACCCGGCCGGTATTCAGGGATGCAGACTGGAAAATGTACCAGAAAGTGAACCAGAAATTTGCCGATGCGATCCTGGAAGAATTACCAGCGAAAAATCCTTTTGTTTTTATCCAGGATTATCACTTTACCCTGCTGCCATTGATGATCAAGGAAAGACGGCCTGACGCTACTATCGCTTTATTCTGGCACATTCCCTGGCCTAATCCGGAAGTATTTTCTATCTGCCCGTATTACCGGGAAATACTAGATGGTATGCTGGGATGTGACCTGATCGGCTTCCACGTACAGGTCCATTGTAATAATTTCCTGGAAACGGCCAATCGCCTGATCGAATCACGGGTAGATACTGAAAAATTCAGTATAGTCAGGGCTGGCCGGGAAACCGTGATCAAACCTTTTCCTATTAGTGTGGATACGGTTAATAGCAAAAAGGAAGGTCAGGAAAGCTTGAACCAGAAAACTGAGAAGATCAGGATTGAACTTGAACTAACCGATAAAATCATAGGTCTGGGCGTGGAAAGAATAGACTACACGAAAGGCCTTTTGGAAAGGGTCCAGGCGCTTGACCGTTTCTTTGAAAAATATCCGCAATATAAAGGCAAAGTTGTCTTTGTGCAACTGGCGGCTCCCAGTCGCACTCATATCAAACGGTATCACGACTTGATGGGAGAAATAGATGAGCTTATTGAGAAAACGAACTGGAAATACTCAGATACTAACTGGCAGCCGATCATTTACCTGAAACGGCACTTTTCTCCTGAAGAGATACTGCCTTATTATAAGTTAGCGGATTTTTGTGCGGTCAGCTCGCTCCATGATGGTATGAATTTAGTGGCTAAGGAATTCGTCTCTGCTAAGGATGACCTGCGGGGAAGCTTGATACTGAGCCGTTTTACCGGAGCGGCCAAAGAATTGGACCAGGCGATCCAGATCAATCCCTATTCTATAGAGGAATTCGCCGCGGCTATCAAACAGGCTATTGAAATGCCCCGGGAAGAACAAGCCAGGCGGATGGAGATCATGCGCAAGATCGTCCAAGAGAATAATGTCTATAAATGGGCCGGCAGTATCATCACTGAATTAACTGCTTTAAAAAAGGAAAAAGCATGAAGTATTTCAAGCTGGCGCGAAAGAAGCTGTGGCGGAAGTCAGCAAATAAAGAATTATGTCTTTTATTGGATTATGATGGGACCCTTACTCCCATTGCGCCCCGGCCGGAAAAAGCATTGCTTCAACCGCGAATAAGGACATTATTAAAAAAAGTGGCCAGTCATCCGCGGTGTTTACTGGCTATTGTCAGCGGCCGGTCATTGGCTGATCTAAAGAAGATGGTGAAGATAAAGAACATAATATATGCCGGTAACCATGGCTTGGAAATAGAGTATCACGGGATCCAGGTGCGGCTTTTCAAGGATCCTTGTTTCCAGGACCTGCTGGAAAAGCTCCAAGTTGAATTGCGGGAAAGAATGAAGGGACTCAATGGCGTTTTATTGGAGGATAAGAAATTAGCCCTGGCTGTGCATTATCGCCAAGTGGCCAAGAAGCGAATCCCAGAGGTAAAAGCTATAGTTTCAGACCTGGTACATGCATATTCTGTCCGCCGTCAGATCGCTGTAACCTCAGGTAAAATGGTCTTGGAATTGCGCCCTCCTTTAGCTTGGGGCAAAGGCGATTTTATTACCTGGCTATTGCGGGATATTTTAAAGGATAAGAAAGATAAGGCAGTTTATTATTTCGGTGATGACCGTACCGATGAAGACGCATTCAAAGCTTTAAAAGGCCAGGGGTTTACTATCGTGGTCGGGAAGAAAAAAAGATCCGCGGCTGAATATTATCTCCGTAATCCCAGGGAAGTAAAAGAAGTATTAGAACAGATAGCACAGGATTTGGGGGTAAAATGAACATGGTTTTGGCAAAAGATGAAGAATCATTCAGATTTATGACCAG
>JAQUQP010000192.1 GCA_028716025.1 bacterium
GGGATCAGTTCCGCGGCTTTGGCATAATTCACGCCAAACACGCCGGTCTGGGTCACACCCTGGGACTGTTCTATTTTGACTGTTGCCGGAGTAGCGATCCTCATCACATTCGGGGCAATATAATCAGAGGATAATCCGGTCAATCTCAGGATAATATTCAAAGCATCCTGGAAGGAAACCTTATCCAGGTGAATAGTAACAGATCCTTTTACATCATCCCCATAAACCATATTGATACCGCTCTTAACCGACAAGATCTTAAGCACGTCCCGGATATCGGCATCTTTAAAATCCAGGGAAATGGTCTGTTCTTTTTTACCGGCGGCTGGAGTTTCTTCTTCAGCAGCCTCAGCAGTTTCAGCCGTGGCCGGAGCTTCAGCTACAGCCGGAGCCGGCACTGGAGCCGGAGTCTCTACTACTGGTTTTGGTTCTTCTTTAGCTGGTTCAGCCGGAGCAGCTTCTTCTTTGGGAGCAGCGGCAGTCGCGGCTGGCTGGTCGATCTTCACAGTGACCTGGTTATCGCCTTTGACTACTTCATACTTAGCCATTTCTTTAAGATCGATCGCTACGCGCACGCTTTTTTGCGGTTTTACTTTAAATTGGCTGGACCGGATACTCTTTATCAGGCCCTGATTTACTTGAATATTTTTATTGCTTACTTTAAAGACAGCATTGGCGACATCCACAATGATCATTGGAGGCTTGGCCACCTTAAAGTCTTTATAAGTGACAGCGCCATCACCTTTAATAATAATTTCCGCTTTGGCAGAATCTAAATTAGCGGTCTCAATAGTAGTAATGGCGATTTCTGCCTCTGGCTGGCTAAAAGCAGGTAAAGAGGTAAAATGCAATCCTAGAGCTAAGATACCGAATAATACACTCGCAATCGTTAATCTTTTCATTATACTATTCACTCTCCTCTCTTAATTTAAACTCTCTCATAACGTTCTTCTTGGTGATCAGCACTACTTTGTCTGCTTTTACTATACCAGCTATCCCGGGTACGGTCAAGCCGCGCTCATCGATCAATTTACCCCGGTCCAGGACATATGTTTTACCGTCAGCTGATTTAAATAAGGCATGTTTGCGCGCCTGGCTGAAAACATATCCTTTCAGGGATAACAGCTTTATATCTACTTCTGCGGCCAGGCCCTTCACTCCCAATCCCATGGCCGTGTCAAGGCCGGCGCTCTTGCCAATCAGGGGCACAAACGGGTCCCGGTAGTTGCCGCCCTTATAAACATAGCCAGGCCCGATCTCCTTTTTTGCTTCTTCGCTCAGTGTTTGTTCTTCAACCTGTGGCGCCGTGAAAACTAGCTGTCCGGTCAATGCCAGGAAGAGAGCTGCCAGCAGTATGATACCAGTATATTTTTTCATTAGTTTCCACCGCCTTCAGTATACGTAAATGTCTTAATGGTGAATGCCGCGCTTATGGTTTCCCGGAGATTATCACTGGAGGACGCCGAAAGCTGCACATTCTCGACATTTACGATCCTGTTGAGATTACCGATTTTAGCGAAAAACTGGCCTAAACTATTGTATGATCCCCTGATATTGACGCTGACCGGCACTTCGTTATAGAATTCCCGGGTTATCAACGCCGTCGGCTGGAAAGAGATCATCCGGATAGTATTATCATTTGCCCGGGAGATGATGGTCTTAAGGAATTTTGGGATCTCTTTCTTCTGGGGCAGCATTTCACCCATATACGCCAGTTTGTTCTGCAATGTGGCCAATTCCTTATCGATCAATTCTTTTTTGTCAGCAATGGAATTAGCGTCAGCCAGTTTAGCCTTGGCCTCATTCAGTTTTACGTCAACGCCTTGGATCTTTTCGTGCAGCGTGTCATAAGCGAAATTTTTAAATAAAAACAGGATAACCACGCCCATCACGACAGCCATGATCATTACTTGCTTTTGTTGTAAGTTTTTCTTATCTCCAATTTTCACCAGTATATCCTCCTTTTACCCGCTGGCATTGGTTCATAGTTTACTGGTCAAAGTAACATTAAAATTCAAGGTGGTGCGGGTATTTTTATCACCCCCGCTGGCCTCCGTGATACTCAGTAATTCTACATTTTCAAAATATTCATTATCTTCCAGGTTGGTGACAAAATCAGCGATGGCAAAATGGTCAAAAGACATGCCATTGATAGTGATCAGATTGCCGGCTTCGGTTTTAGTGCCTTGCAGGCTGGTAAGCCAGATGCTCTTGGGCAGGCTTTTCTGCAATTCATCCATGATCATCGCCCATTTAAACCGGCCCTGCAGTAATTTTTCAACTATACCCCATTTACGGTCCAGAGCCTCTTTCTGAATTTTTTTCTGCTCTACTGCCGCTACTAAAACGCTCACCTTTTCCAGCTCTTCTTCTGCCGTTTTCAGTTCTTTCTGCTTTTTGATGAGACTGGTATACATACTTACATACCACACCAAAAGCAGGCAGATCACCATAATAATGCTCAAGATGGCAATCTGCAGTTGTTTTTTAGCCCCTTCTTCTCGCTGCATATCCCGCGGCAATAAGTTAATTTTGATCATAGATTGTCTCTCACCTCATTTTATTAGCTTCTGACCCTAAGAGCCAGGCCCATACATACGGAAAAGAACGGTTGCATATCGTCGAGTTGTTCATTAGATATATTTTTCAGGTTCAATTTGACTTTCTCAAAAGGCTTGATCCTCTCGACCGGCAATTTGGTTTCCTGGGTGATAATCTTTTCGATGCCTTTGATCCTGGCTGTCCCGCCGCTTAAAATGATCTTTTTCAGCGAACGTTCAGTGGATTGGGCCTGGTAATAATCCAGGGAGCGGCGTATTTCACCTAATAATTCATGAAATACCGGTTTAATGATATCGGAGATCTGTTCTGATTCTTTATCCCCTTCTTCATCTTCGGATAAGATCACGCCTTTGGTTTTCTTTAAATCCTCGGCTTTCAGGTAATCCAGCCGCAGGTCCCTTTGCAGGGCTTTTGTCAGGTTATTCCCGGCGATCGATACATCGCGGGTAAAACGGGACACGCCATTCTCAATGATGTTAATATTGGTAAAAGTGGCCCCAATATTCAACAGGACAATACTGCCGGTATTAGTGTCTTCGCCCAAATTAAAGTCATAAAGATTTTCCAGGGCAAAAGAATCGACATCGATAAGCACAGGCCGCAAACCGACATTTTTCACTACGTTGACCTGGCGCTCGATGAGATCCTTTTTACCGGCGACCAGCAAAACATCCATCCGCTTGGTCTCTTCTTCTTCGTTATCGCCAAGTATCTGGAAATCCAGGATCGCCTGGTCGATCGGGAAAGAAATATAAGGTTCAGCTTCAAACTTAATGGTAGTTTCCAGGTCCTTCTGGGACATCTTCGGCAGGATGATATAGCGGACCACGA
>JAQUQP010000193.1 GCA_028716025.1 bacterium
GGAAAGATGTAGAAGGCCTGGTTGCTGGGGATATCGGCGCGGTTGTGAAATTAAAGAACAGCGGGACCAATGATACGCTGTGCGACCCCAAACACGAAGTAACCATAGAACCTATTAAATTTCCGCATACGCTGATCGATATGGCAGTATTTGGTAAGAGTAAAGAAGAGACTGAAAAAATAGGGCATGCGATCCATACTTTGATGAAAGAAGATCCGACTATAAAATATGGCCTGAATTCTGAGACACACGAGAGTATCCTGTCCGGGATAGGCAGTTTACAGCTGGAAGTATTGTCCAGCCGCCTGAAAAGCCGCTATGGCGTGACCATGGAGTTGAAAAAGCCAAAAGTGCCATACCGGGAAACTATCCGCGCCAAAGTGGAAGTACAGGGGAAGCATAAAAAACAATCCGGCGGGCACGGCCAGTACGGTGATGTCTGGATCAAGGCAGAACCAATGGAAAGAAGCAAAGGTTTTGAGTTTGTTAATAAGATCGTTGGCGGGGCTATCCCCAAGAATTATATACCCGCGGTTGAAAAAGGCGTCAAAGAGACTATGGATATGGGGATTTTAGCCGGCTATCCTGTGGTCGATATAAGGGTAACCTTGTTTGACGGCTCTTATCATGATGTAGATTCAAGCGATATGGCTTTTAAGATCGCCGGCAGCCTGGCTATACACAAAGCAGTGGAAGATGCCAGACCGTATTTACTGGAGCCGATCATGAGCGCGGAGATCTATACTCCGGAAGAATATACTGGGGCTATCATGGGAGACCTTAATTCACGCCGTGGCCGGGTCCTCGGCATGGATAAAGATGGCCGTGATACTGTAGTGAAAGCTTTAGTGCCTCTTTCGGAGATGCATGAATATGCTACCAGCCTGCGCTCATCCACGCACGGCAGCGGTACGTTCAATATGAAATTTGACCATTATGAAGAACTGCCTTCGCAATTAGCAACACCGCTGATAGAGACCTATAAGAAGCACCGGGAAGAAGGAATAAAATAGCACCGGTCCGCGGTTAGCGGTCAGCAGTTGGCAGTCCGATAAAAAATCAGGAAATAGGAGTGAGAAATCACTCCTATTTGTCTTTACAGGATATAAAAATTGTGCTAAAATAATTAATTGCATAACTATAATTCTATAAAGGAGAACTATAATGTCAGGTCATTCAAAATGGGCCAGTATCAAGCATAAAAAAGCTGCTACTGATGCCAAAAAAGGTAAGGTTTTTACGCGGATTATTCGGGAGCTCACCATGGCGGCTAAAGCCGGCGGTGGTGACCCGGCAGGAAATGCCAGTCTAAGGAAAGCTATTGACGATGCCAAAGGGGCAAACATGCCCCAGGATAATATCAAGAAGGCGATCCAGAGAGGTACCGGCGAACTGCCAGGTGTAGTCTATGAAGAATGTACCTATGAAGGATATGGCCCGGGCGGAGTGGCGATAATTGTTGAAACCACTACCGAGAATAAAAACCGCACGTCCAATGAGATCAGGAAAATATTCTCCCAGCACGGCGGCAATATGGGTGAAGGCGGATGTGTGGGCTGGATGTTCAAAAAGAAAGGCTTAATCGAGGTTCCAAAGAAGAATTACAAAGAAGAAGAATTAATGGACATCGCTTTGGAAGCCGGTGCTTCTGATATTGCCAGCGATGATGAAGAAATATACGAAATAACCACTGACCCGGCGTCTTTTGCGGAAGTTAAGAAGAACCTGGATGATAAGAAAGTTGCTTATACTTTTGCCGAAGTGACTTTGATACCTCAAACATATATTAAGTTGAGCGGACGTGAAGCAGAGCAAATGATGGCTTTGGTGGACGGGATGGAAGAACACGATGATGTCAAGACCGTCCATTCTAATGTGGATATATCCAAGGAAGAAATGGAACGGATAAGCAATTTAGAATAGACTAAAGTTGCCAGACACCAGACACTAGAAAGAGATTTTTACTGGAGTCTGGAGTCTAAAGTTGGAGTCATTATGATCGTACTCGGTGTGGATCCGGGAACGGCGACGACCGGTTGGGGTGTATTGGAAACTATTGGCTGCCAGCGGTTAGCGGTCCACGGATACGGCGCGATACTTACCAAAAGCACGACACCTTTTCCGGAAAGATTGGGAATGATCCACCGGGATCTGCAAAAAATTATCAGGCAATATAGGCCAGAAGCAGCAGCAGTTGAAGAATTGTTCTTTGCCAAGAATGTGAAAACCGCTATTAGCGTCGGACATGCCCGCGGCGTGATCCTGCTGACTGCTATTGAAGAAAACCTTGAGATCTACGAATACACACCTTTACAAGTGAAACAATCCCTGGTCGGATATGGTCGGGCAGAAAAATCCCAAATGCAGAAAATGGTTAAAGTGCTGTTGGGATTAAAAGAGATCCCTAAACCGGATGACGTCGCTGATGCCTTAGCTGTAGCTTTTACCCATATTTCCAATGCTAAATACCGCCAGAAGACAGGACTTTAGATGATATATCATGTCCATGGGAATCTTATTACCAGGAATATCGATAAAGTGGTTATTGAAGCGGCTGGAATAGGTTATGAAGTTAATATCCCGGCCAGTACTTTTGAAAAACTGCCGTTGGTGAATATGCCGGTGAAGCTTTATATCTGTGAGTCTACAGGTATGTATGGTTCAGGCACTACGTTATACGGATTCTTTACGACCGAAGAAAAAGAAGTTTTCCTACTGCTGAAAAGTATCTCTAAGATCGGGGCCAAGGGTGCATTAGAAATATTATCCAAGGTTAGCAAGTCTTTCTTGCTCTTTAATAAAGCGATCAGGGAACGTGATGTTAAAACCCTGGTTAGCGTATTTAACCTGACCAAGAAGACCGCTGACAAACTCATTCTCGGATTGAAAGACAAGATCAGCCAGATCAGCGGAGCTACGCAGGATAAAGAACGGTCAGAACTGCAGGATATGCGGGAAGTCAATGATGCCGTCGCCGGATTAATGGCGATGGGATTTTCCCAGGGCAAAGCGCGGGAAGCTGTGGAACAGGCAGCTCAGGATAAGCCGGACGCGCAAGTAGCGGATCTGATCAAACACTCATTAAAGTTGATGCGGGGATAGGACACTATTATATGCAGGGCCAATTGACTTCACCGGAAAATAATAACGAAGATTTAAAACTGGATGTAACCCTGCGTCCGCAAAAACTGGTTGAATTTGTCGGCCAGGACAAATTAAAAGAAAACTTGCAGATATTTATAACTGCCGCCAAACAGCGCCAGGAACCACTGGATCATTGTTTGTTTTACAGCCCCCCTGGATTAGGAAAAACCACGCTTTCGCATATTATTGCCAATGAGATGGGGATGGGAATTCGCGC
>JAQUQP010000194.1 GCA_028716025.1 bacterium
TCTGCCCACTGTAGGGGATTGGGTATATGTAAAATATTATAATGATGATACTTTAGCTATGATCCATGAGATAGTGCCCAGAAGATCGCTATTAAAAAGAAAGACCGCGGGCAAAAAAATTGAATACCAATTATTATCCGCCAATATTGATACTGCTTTTATTATGCAATCCCTGGATGCCAATTTCAACCTGAGGAGGCTGGAACGGTATTTGGTGGCAGTGAAAGAAGGCGGGATCGATCCTGTTATCCTTTTAAGCAAAGCTGATCTCATATCAGAAAAGGAGATAAAAGAACGGATCGCCGCGATCCATCAAGTGTACAGCGATCTTAAAGTAGTAGTGTTTAGCAACAAAACAGGGCAGGGCTTGGAAGATATTCAGCTAAACATCAAACCTGGCAGGACCTATGCCTTATTGGGTTCTTCAGGGGTCGGGAAAACTACTCTGCTGAACAGACTAATAGGGAAAGATGTTTATAAGACCGCGGAAGTGAGAGTTAAGGACTCTCACGGGAGACATACCACTAATAGAAGACAGCTCATAATCCTTGGTTCCGGTGGATTACTAATAGATACCCCCGGCATGCGGGAGTTTGGGAATATTGCCATTGCTACGGGATTAACCGAGGCTTTTAGTGAAATAACTTCCCTGGCCCAAGAGTGCAGGTTTAAAGATTGCACCCATACTAATGAACCAGGATGCGCGATCCTTGAAGCCTTGAATAAAGGCCAATTACCGGCAGAGCGCCTGAACAGCTACCAAAAACTCCAAAAAGAAGCGCGCTATAATGAAATGTCCTATGTAGAGAAAAGGAAAAAGGATAAAGCTTTCGGCAAGTTCGTAAAAAAAGCTTTAAAAGAAATCCCCAAGTATAAAATAATTATCTTTTTTATAGCAGCAGTTGTATTTGCTGTTAACATTGCTTTTGCCGGTGGATTGCATTTTGGTATTGCCAGCGCGGTAAAGAGCCAGGTAAAAAACCTGGATAATAAAAGTAAAGATACAGTACCGGCAATAGTGGCTCCAGACGGATACACGCTGGTCTGGTCGGATGAATTTGACGGAAACACAATTGATCCTAATCTCTGGAGAATTGATACTGGCAACGGTCCTAATCACGATGGATTTGGCAGCTGGTCGTTGGAATATTATACGGACCGTCCGGAAAATGTTTTCATTTCCGAAGGGGCGATGGTCATCAGAGCGGTAAAAGAAGAATATGGCGGGTGTCATTTTACTTCCGGAGAGGTCACGACAAAAGGGAAGTTCGCTTTTAAATACGGGCGGATTGAAGCGCGGATAAAATTGCCTTCCGGATACGGCCTATGGCCTGGGTTCTGCCTGTTTGGGGACGATCAATTTGACCACGCCAGCAACAACAATGGCATTAGCTGGCCTGCCTGCGGTGAGATCGATATTATGGAGATGCGCGGAGGGGATTCCGGGGACAGTAACCGGACTGTTATGGGCACGGTTCACTTTGGTTATGACATGTCCACTTGGCAATATGAATTTGATTCGGTTAAACTGCCCGGGACCGCGAACTTTTGCGATGATTTCCATATTTTCGGAATCGTTTGGGACTCACAAAAGATCATTTTTCAATTGGACGGAAAAGATTATTACACGAATTATACCACTAGTTCGATTAAAGATTCTTTTCGGAAGCCTTTCTATTTTTACTTTAATATCAAAATCGGCGGGCAGTTCTTTAGTCCGTCTCCAACCGCCGATCAAATCACTGCCACACCTCAAACAATGATGATAGACTGGGTTCGGGTATATCAGCAAAAGTAAGTTAGGTTGACCTGGGATAAAAGGCTGACAATGGAAGGGGAAGAGGAGTATAAGGGAAATAGATCAATAATTTGAACGGCCAGGGGAGTATATTGTGGGATTTGATAAGCCAGTAGAAGCTAAGCGATATTATTCAGGTAAAGCTATTACCTTATGTATAGCTGCTGTAATACTATTTTTCATACCAATTATTGTTTCAGATATTGATGCAGAAGGCCGGATTTTTTCATTTTTGATAGCAGGGATTCTGTTTCTCACCGCTATTTATAACTTTGTGCGCTATAAAAAGGCTCCATCGGAGTCGAAGGTTTATGAAATTATAAGTACTGCTCCGGCGAAAATGAAAATCAAGCATTTTAAACTGGCGTTAGGCTTGTGTTATTTTATTTGGCCAATTTTTACAGCTATAACTGCATGGGAACTAAAAGAATTAGAAACAGGTAAAATCAGCTATATGGATCTTTGGTCCCCATTTGCTTTTATATATATTCATGCCGGTTATTGGCCAACAATTTTATCAGTTTTGTTTATAGGAGCAATGGGTGTTGTTTTATTTAAATGGCAGATCGAGAAACTTTCACAGAAAACGAAAGAATAAAGCAGTTGGGACTCCGAAATGGGAAATAAGGTTAAGATCAAAAAGTAATGTATTGGGAAGCTTTTTCTAGGCGTTTACCGAGCTTCCCTAACTGCAAGATAGAATTGACGCTCCAACCTTTCTTCCGGTTCTCCAATATATCTTCCACAGTTATATAACCAAATCCTGGCACTCTTAACAACTCGTCTTTCGTCGCTTGGTTGATATTTACCGGGAAATATTCCGGATGACGCGTAGCCCAGGATTCTTTGGGGTCCATAGCAATATCCAGATTGCCTTTTTCATTGAAAGGTATCTCACCTTCCTGGAAACCATATTTCCTGATCAGCCAGTCTACCTGGTACAACCGGTGCTCCCGCATCAATAGGTCGCTATTACTACAGGCAGAATGTTCTCCCGGCAGGTCCTTTTCGCCCAATCCCCTCTGGTAAGCGCTGAAATAGATCCTGTCCAGCTTGAGCCTTTTATACAGACCCCAGGAATATTTCACGATCTCCTTATCTGTTTCATCTGCCGCGCCTACGACAAACTGGGTGGTATGGCTGATCCTGGCATAGCGGCTGCCCTTAGCCGTGAGGTCGCTGATCAACTTGATCGGACGGATAATATCATTCAGATAGTCTTTGCTGGAGTTGAGTTTTTTGAAATGTTCTTCGCCCGCAGTCTCAATATTCAGGGATACGGCACTAGCCAGGGAGAGGGCCTTCTCTATGGCAGCATTTGACGCGCCAGGCATGATCTTAAGATGGATATATCCGCGAAAATTATTCTGCCGGAGAATACTCGCGGTCTGATTCAGCTTTTCCATAGTATTGTCCGGAGTCCCGAGCAAGCCACTGCTCAAGAACAGGCCGGAGACTGCTCCAGTCTGGTAATATTTCAGGAATGTCCTAGCTGCCTCTTCCGGTTTTAAGGAGCATCTTTGGGGATCGCG
>JAQUQP010000195.1 GCA_028716025.1 bacterium
TTACTTGCAGGCTTCCCTTCTCATTCACAACGAAATGAACGGCGGTAGCGCGATACCGTTCTTCCTGGGAACCGACATTGCGCAGATAAAAGACCTCGGAGATACGTTTCTGAGTCAGTCTCTGCTGAATATAAGCAGGCTCTATAACTAAAGCTGCCTCTGCCTTTGTGGTCAGAACACCCACGAAAAGGAGAAGCAGGATTAGAAAACACATTCCAGTGCGTTTCAAGGTTTTTCCTTTCAGACACTATCTATAAGAGAAAATTGAGGTTGGCATTAAGTACTGGTTTATTATACTACATTTTTGTTACTCTTACAAGAACATACTACTCAGCAGTGCCATTGCCACCAACGACTGCGGCATACAGTACAACATAACCACTGTATTGTCCAACGGGCTTTTCTGGATCGGAATTGGCCCAAGTAGGAATAACTTCTACATCCTGACTGAAATGACCGTTCTGGGAACTTTCAAATATTACTTCCTCGGTCAGTGAGCCTACGAAAGTACCTTTTTCAGTAGTAATGCTTCCCGCTGTGTAAAATTCAGCGAAGCCGTCTCCGCCGTTCATTTCGTTGGCATTAGCTGGATCAATCATTACGCCGCCGCCCGCTTCATCAATAGGCGCTACTTCTGTTCCCGCCGGATCATCACCCTTATAAAGCTTGGTGACCAATACGGCCAGATCTACTGCTTCAGTATTAGCATCAACTCTGAAGGTGATCGGGAGGGATACTTCGCCGGTCTGCAAATTCGCAGCAGCTATGTTTGCATCAACAGCTTGTACAGCGATGTTCTCAACGATGTTCAAAAACACATGGGATACGGCATTATCAGTAGGATCTGCCATTGCGGTGCCGGCAAAACCTAATAGAGCGAGAATTGCTAGTACGATGATACTCTTTTTCATTATTGTTCCCCTTTTTCATTTCTGTTAATACAGTCAATGTAATTTGATTTCCAGCATTCATGCCAACCTCAAATGGCATTATATCAATATTTATTTCGGACCAGTCATCACCCCCTGTCTATCCAGATGACCCGCCTTGGAGAATTCCTTAAGAAAAAAAATAATGCAGGATTCTAAAACTCATAACTAATAAAAAAGGCCATAACAATGTAATTGCTTACATTATTATAGCCTGTAAATGTTTACTCAACTATAGTTTACAAAATCCCTATACTGTAGCTAAGTTTAATCGTACTATACTCCTTTAACCAATTTTTGTCAAGCATTTTTTGGAATTATATGCCTTTCCCCTGGTTTATATGCCTTTATGCGTTTAAACGTTATTCTACTTTAAAGATCATGGCTTTGTGCCAGGAATATTGGCGGAATAGCCTGGTACCGGATAACAGGAAGTCAATAGGTATGGTCACCAGCAAAGCCAGGTGTAATAAAATATGATATAGGTACCCGGGCATCTGCTTAGAGTGCAGGATAAGCCATTGTTTTAAAGGGAATACGTCAACGGCAAAGGAATCAACCAGCCTAGCTCCGGCTGCTGCGAATAAATCCAGGTATTCAGCTTCACTGCGCACCTTGAGAATGGCACTGAAAGGCGCATTAACCAGCAAAGCTGAAGGAGCGACTTCCAGTATCAGGAGTTTGCCTCCAGGCTTAATCAATCGGACTAGGTTAGCCACGGTTTTCTTGAATTCTATCGTATCAGTGATATGCTGTAAAACAGTTACCGAGGTGATTAGGTCAAAACTGGCATCAGGCAAGGTTATCTCTGCGGCCGGGGCAGTAATAAAAATTACCTTATTACGGGTATTTTCCCGGGCAAACCTGACCATTTCTGAGGATAGGTCTGCTCCGGTCACGACTGCGCCTCGTCTGGTCAGTATCCGGCACCATCTCCCCACACCGCAACCAATGTCCAGGACCGACTTACTCTGGATACCTGCCGCTTTTAGCATCCGGTAAAAACCCTTTTTCTGTACCAGATCTATATATTTATTATATAGATAAGGGGAACCATAGGAACAGATCGCCTTATAGCCGCGGCGGGAATGGCCATATTCCCTGGCCCGTTGGTCCCAATAACTCACTTTACCTTGTTTAGTATCAAGTATATCGATAGCCATCTTCCACCAACTTTATACCTAGAGTTTTTATACTTATATAATTCAGAAAGCCCAGGGTCCGTGGGACCAGGCTCATGTATAAACTGTAGAACGGGAACAGTAATAAGATAAAAGCGTATCTTCCCCTTCTCCGGCGCTCTATCGCGAATAATAATGTATAGGTCACCATCAGGCTAAAAACGTAGAACAGGAAGAATAATCCCGGATTGGTGAATGTGTAATCAGGTATCAGGTGAGTACGCGCCATATTATCAAAGAAATTGGCCAGGCAAGCCAGGAGAACGGTTATGGAAATTACCCGGATAGGATGTAAAAACACAGACAGGAAAAGATTATAGAATACATACTGGTACCAGGTATAGAATTTTTTAGGCAAAGACATAAGCTGGCGGGGTAAATGGGCATTGATCTTAAGCAGGGAAAAATCCCAACCCATCCGTTGACGGGTCAACTCAAACAGGTTGGTCCGCTGTCTGGTCAGGACGGTGACCCGCCCATCATAGTGGATATGTCCTCCGCTGCTTAGGATACGGAGTGAGGTTTCATAATCTTCGCCATAAACGCTCTTACTGTGCCGGGTCAAGATGGTTTCCAGGTAGTCCCTTTTGAAAAAGGCGAAAGCTCCCGAGACTATACTGTTGGCGCCCATGGATTTTTTGGTCAATCCCATGGATATCTTATATTCAAAATTTTGCAGGTATTCCAGGGTCGAACGGCATTCGGCCAGCACACGCACGGCACAAGCATCATAATCCGACACCTGGAAATCCATCAGTACCTCATTAAAATCAGAGATCTCCTTGTTATATTCTTTGGGATTCAAATTCAATAGCCTGGCATCTGGATCAATAACGATCACGGTTTTTATTTCCGGCGGCAAAGTCCTTAACCCGCGCAAAATACTGGCCGGTTTTTGCCAATTGATCTGGTTAGAAATGAATGGTATGCCTTCCTGTTTAAGCAAGCTGGCGGTTTGGTCCGTGGAAGTATCATCGATCACTAACACGTTTTCATAACCATATGGCTTGAGATTATTCTTGAACTCATTAAAATGGGCGGCCAAATTATGTACCGACATCAAGACCTTATAGGGCCGGATCATTTTTTGTGCTGGTTCCAAGGTCATCGGTCTGGCGGCTTCCTTTTTTGCCTGGCGGGCAAATTTATACCGGTAGGCCATCCGGAT
>JAQUQP010000196.1 GCA_028716025.1 bacterium
TTTCATCCATGCGTTCAAACCATTTTTCGCTCCAGCGGAAAAACCTGTCTACGATCCTGTCGCTATTAGCATTACCGTTCAGATGCAGTGTTTTCTGGCTGAGCATCTTCGCGGCCAACATCGGGGATAATGTATACGCTACAAACAGGGAAGCCATCAGGGTAATGGTCACAATGTAGGCCAACTGCTTGAAATAGATCTGCAGGAATCCGCTGACAAAGATCAAGGGCAGGAAGATCACGACTGTGGTCAGGGTGGACCCTAATATAGCCGCGCCGATCTCGCCGGTGCCAAAAATAGCTGCTTCCTGGGGCCTTTCCCCTTCGCTTAAGTGCCGGTAAATATTATCAATGACGACAATAGCATTATCAACGACCATGCCAATGGCAATAGCGAGACTGGCTAAGGTCAGGACATTGATGGTCCAGCCGTAGAAATATACAAAAATAAAAGTTACTAATAAAGAAGTGGGTATTTCCAAAGCAACAATGAAACTGGCCCGGATATTGCGCAAGAAAAACAGCAACACCAGGACAACTAAAAAGCCACCCCAGTAAATGGATGTTTTCAGGTTATTGATGGAATTGACAATGAAATCCGAATTATCCATCAAAATCTTGACATCAACATCTTTCGGTAAGGTCAGCAGAATGGTATTGAGCTTTTCCCGCACTCCCCTGGAGACGGTAACAGTATTAGCGCCGGATTGTTTTTGCACCACAATAAAACCGCCGCTTTTTTGGTTCACATGAACCCGCTTTGTTGATTCCTGGTAATCATCTTTTACTTGGGCAATATCGCTGACATATACTGGTTTCCCGTGATAATACGCCAGCAAAGTCTGGCCTAATTCCATAACCGTTGTATATTCACCGGGAACCCGTAAACTATATTTTTTCTTGCCTTCATAGATAGAACCAGCTGGAGTAGTAACATTTTCCTGTTGTATCTTAGCCGTCACCTGGCTAAGCGAGATATTATAGGCGTCCATTTTATTAATATCTAAAATAACCTGGATCTCGCGTATCCTGCCCCCGCGGACGTAAACCGCTCCCACTCCCGGAACAGACCGTAACGCATCGGCAATATCTTTTTCCATAATATCATTCAGTCGGTCATAACTTTCCTTGGCATTGGCACCCATAAATAAAATAGGAATGGAGCTGGTATTGAATTTAATGACCCGGGGAGAATCAGCATCATCAGGTAGCTGGCTCTTCACAAATTCCAACCGGTCGCGAATGTCATTACTGGCGGTATCCAGAGAGGTGCCCCATTTGAACTTTGCCATAACAACTGAAGCACCTTCTTTAGAAGTGCTTTCCACGGAATCTATACCTGGAACGGTACGCACCGAATCTTCAATGATTTTAGTGATCTTGGTTTCAATATCCTGGGCATTAGCCCCGGAATATGAGGTAACCACGGTTAAAATCGGCAGGGTGATCTCCGGCATTAAATCTACCGGGAGCTTGGCCAAAGAAATAAAAGACAAAAGCAACAAGACTACATATACAATAGTAGTAAAGATTGGCCGTTTAACACAATATTCGGTAATTCTCATTGCCCGACCTCCACTTTCGACCCGTCACGCAGACTATCCTGGCCTACGACCACAATTTGTTCCCCAACTTTTAGGCCGGCAATAATCTCGATTAAACTATCCTGGATCAAACCGGTGAATACTTGCCGTTTAGCCGCCGCCTTGCCATCACTGACATAAACAAAATTACCGCCTTGTTCTTTTATCACCGCATCGATCGGGATCAGGATACCTTGATAAGCTCTTTCAATTATTCGGCCTTTGGCAAACATACCTGTCTTAAGTTTACCATCCTTATTATCGATCTTAATATTGACCTCCGCGGTCCTGGTATTTTGATCGATCATAGCCTTAACCATATCAACTGTGCCGGTAAATTCTCGGTTAGGATATGTATCTACTTTAACTTTGGTCACGTTGTTTTTCTTGATCCGGTTAATATCCTTTTCCGGAATATTAGCCACTACTTTGACAATACTGATATCGGCAACGCTACCCAGAGAATCTTGTGTCTCTATTTTAGTCCCCAAATCCACTAAATATCCGGTAAAAACACCGCTAATCGGCGCTTTAACTTCAACCTCTTTATAATCCATAGCCGGCTCATCGCGGTCCAGGATTGCTATGGTTTGACCGGCTTCAACCACGGCTCCTTCATCAACTACTTTCTTTATGAGTTTTCCCGGGACTTTGGGATAAATATTAGCTTCATTGAGGCCGCGTACTTCACCAACGAAGTTTACTGCTGCTTCTATATTACCAGCCTGAACCGCGGCTAAGCGTACCGGGATAATGACCTCTTTTACCACGAGGTTCTTCTCTATTCTTTTCCGTTGGATCAATTGGACCAGGCGATAGCCCACAATAAGCGCCAGGATGACCGCTATGACAATTGCTATTCTTTTTATTTTCATTGTTACCCTCCGTTATTTATATAAGCTTAATTGGTAAAATTATTCTAACGTTTCCCCGATGACTTTTTCCACATTAGCCTGAGCTATAATGTATTCATAAGTAGCCTGGTAATAATTTATTTCCGCCTGGGTCAAGGTCAACTCTGCATCCCGCACCTCGATATCGCTCATCAATCCCAATTTGTACCGCTCTTGGGCAATACGCAAGTTATCTTTCGCCGTATCTACGTTCTCGCTTTGCCCAGTAATATTATCTTTAGCCTGGTCCAGGGTAAAATACGCTTGTTTCACTTCAATCTTTATACTGTCAATTAATTGGGCTTTGGTTAAGAGAATTTGTTCTTTTTGCGACTTAGCTTGGTCAATTCTGGCCGTAGTGGCAAAGCCCTCAAATAAAGGGATAGTTAAAGACAAAGTGGTCGTCCAGTTATTGGTCCAAACTTGCTCCGCGCCAAAGCTGGAAGAATTTTGTCGGGAAAGCACTGAATTCAGTAACAGGTTTGGCCAGTGATCGCTGCGGGCCAGTGCTACTAAACTATTGGCGGCAGCCTCTTGTAATAATAGCTGCCGGATCTCTATCCGCTTCCCCAGAGCTTGATTCAATCCCTCTTCATATCCTTTTACCGGTTTTTCCACAAATCCAAGCTGACCGACAAAGTCTGTTTCCAAGGCCGGTTCCCAACCTAATATATTAAGTAAGGCGTCAACAGTGATCTTTAAATTGTTCTGCGCTTTGATCAAG
>JAQUQP010000197.1 GCA_028716025.1 bacterium
TGTACTATTGTTTAGCAAGTTTTCAAGAAGAATTTAGCTATAATATGGGTTTTAATTTAAGGGGATAATCGTACTTAAAAGAGGGGAGTAATAATGGAAAAGATCGAATTAGGTATCATCGGTGGCAGCGGATTATACGATATTGAAGGGATCAAGAATTTAAAAGCAACAACGGTGACTACGCCTTTTGGCAAACCCAGCGATCAATACATGATCGGGGACCTTAACGGCAAAAGGATCGCTTTCCTGCCGCGGCATGCCCGCGGGCACAGGATCACTCCTTCGGAGATAAATTACCGGGCCAATATTTTTGGCTTTAAAAAGCTTGGTGTGGGAAAAATCCTGTCAGTCAGCGCGGTGGGCAGTATGCGTGAAGACTTGGTCCCCGGGGACCTGATGGTCGTGGACCAGTTTTTTGACCGCACCAACCAGCGAAAGTCTACCTTTTTTGGCAAGGGTTTAGTAGCGCACGTCGGTATGGCTAATCCGGTATGTCCGGTATTAGGCGCCGCGGTCTATGCCATAGGGCAAAAACTGAGATTCCGTATCCATCGCGGGGGAAACTATATCTGTATCGAAGGACCGCAATTTTCTACCAAGAGTGAAAGTGAAATATACCGGAGATGGGGAGTTGATGTGATCGGTATGACCAATGTGACTGAAGCCAAGCTGGCCAGGGAAGCGGAAATTTGTTATAGCACTTTGGCCTTGATCACTGATTATGATGTCTGGCATACTTCCGAAGCAGCGGTGAGCGGCGATGGGGTGATCAAAGTATTACTCAGTAATGTTTCTAAAGCCAAGACGATCATTAAAGAGTTGGTAAATGTCCTGCCGCTCAAATCAGGTTGTCATTGTGACCGGGCTTTGGCTGACGCGATTATTACGACTCGGGAAAAGATTTCCGCTAAAACCAGGAAAGATTTGCAAGTTATAATAGGTAAATATATAAAATAGAGTGTCAGAGTGTCAATGTGTCAGAGTGTCAAAGAATTTTATTTATTCACTGACCCTCTTCTTTGACCCTGTTTTATTGATACTCTTTAAGGACACGATTCTAGGAGGGTTAATTGAATAAGATTCTAGTAGTAGGTTCGATCGGCCTGGATACCGTAGAGACTCCTTTTGGCCAGGTACAAGACGTACTGGGCGGTTCAGCCACTTATTTCAGCGTAGCTGCCAGTTTCTTTACTCCGGTAAACCTGGTAGCAGTCGTCGGATCTGATTTTCCTGAAAAGGAAATAGGATTTTTGCAGAGCCGGAAGATCGATACTAAGGGGTTGATCATTAATCCGGGAAAAACATTTCGCTGGAAAGGAAAATATAGCTATGATCTGAACACAGCCCAGACCCTGGATACCCAGTTGAATGTCTTCGCCCAGTTTAAACCAGTATTGCCGGCGGATTATGAAGATGCGCCTTTTGTCCTGCTGGCCAATATTGACCCGGAATTGCAATTAGAAGTGCTTCAGCAGGTAAAGGATCCAAAATTTATCGCTTGCGATACAATGAACTACTGGATCGAAAAAAAGGTTGACGCTTTGAAGAAAGTGATCGCCAAAGTAGATCTTCTTTTTATTAATGAAGCAGAGATACGGCAGTTGACCCAGGAGTTGAATCTGGTCAAAGCCTCTAAGAAGATATTCTCCTGGGGAACGAAGCATGTCATTGTCAAACAAGGGGAATATGGCGCACTCATGTTCAGCCAGGGAGCTGTTTTTAGCGCGCCCGGGTTCCCTCTGGAAGAAGTAAATGATACGACTGGGGCCGGCGACAGTTTCGCCGGCGGTTTTATGGGTTATCTAGCGCAAAAAGGGGAGCTTTCAGAAAAATATTTTCGCCAGTCTACTATCATTGGCAGTGTAATGGCATCTTTTAATGTGGAAGATTTTAGCCTGAACCGGTTCAAACGGCTGAAATATGAGGAAATTGAACAGCGCTTTAAAGAATTTAAAAGATTATCACATTTCGAAGAGACGCTTTAACTGCAAGGAGGATCATCCAGTGGAAAAAGAGATCCAGGAACTGGTGCAATTGGCTAAAGTAGCAGCGGATAAAGCATATGCTCCGTATTCTAAATTTAAAGTCGGAGCTGCTTTATTGACGGCTAATGGCAAGGTATTTTCCGGTAGTAATGTGGAAAACGCAGCGTACGGGCTTAGTATTTGCGCTGAACAAGTAGCAGTCGTAAAAGCGGTAAGCAGCGGGGAAATAAATTTCAAGATCATGGTGATCTTTACCGCGACCGAAGACTTAACTCCTCCTTGTGGAGCTTGCCGCCAAGTCATAGCTGAATTTAATCCCAGGATGGAAGTGATCCTGGTAAATAAAAAAGGGGAAATGAAAGCCCTGAACATGAATAGACTATTAGCCGAGCCGTTTACTCTAAAAAAGGATAAAATATGATCCAAGCCGTAGTTTTTGACCTGGACAATACGCTTTGGGATTTCATGAAAGCCAAGCGCGTGGCGGTAGAAGCGGCGGTAGAAGCTATGATCGACGCGGGAATGGACCTGGGTAAAGAAGAAATGATCAACCGGGTATTCAATCTTTATTCCGTGGAAGGTATTGAAGATCAACAAATATTTGATAAAATATTATTACAGGAATTCGGTAAAATAGATTATAAGATCCTGGCCGCGGGGATCATAGGCTATCGACGTGCCAAAGAAGGGGCTCTGACCCTTTATCCGCATGTCATGTCCACCTTGATCGGTATTGCCAAACGGGGCATTAAGATGGCCGTGATCAGTGATGCTCCCCGGCTGGCAGTATGGATGCGGTTATGCTCATTTAATTTGCATCCGATATTTGACCAGGTCATTACCTTTGATGATACCGGTGAAAGGAAGCCAAGCCCTAAACCATTTCGCAAGCTACTAGAGCTTTGGCCGCTGGATCCGCAGCACGTGGTCATGGTGGGGGACTGGGCGGAGCGCGATGTTGTTGGCGCTAAGCAGGTCGGGATGAAAACAGTCTTTGCCCGTTATGGCAATCTTTTCGAAACCAAAGAAAGCGGCGCTGATTATGAAATAAATGATATTAAAGAAATCATAAATATTATCGAAAAAGAAAATGGTTAAAAATATCAGCGAATTTATGGCATTAGTCGGTATTTATATCGCTGCCGGCAGGAAAGGAGCAGTCCCGATCGGGATTGCTCTTTTTAATTCCTGGCG
>JAQUQP010000198.1 GCA_028716025.1 bacterium
ACATAAGCAGCTCCACTCTCAATTTTCCCGTTTATTATATATAGGCAATTTATCGATTTTCCTTTTCTATCCCTGCCCGCCAAAGTTTACTGGGCGGATACTATCAACAGCTTTTCGCCTCTAACCGCCAACCGCTATCTGCCATCCGCCATCTATTACTTCTTCCCCTCTTCCCGGTTTTTCTTATAGGTTTCAACCAGAGGGACGGCTAATTGTGACGGCAATTCTTCATAATGGTCAAACTTCATATTAAATGTCCCGCTGCCATGGGTGGATGAGCGCAGGCTGGTGGCATATTCGTGCATTTCCGAAAGCGGCACTAAAGCTTTCACTACCGTATCCCGGCCATCTTTATCCATACCCAGTACCCGACCGCGGCGGGAATTAAGGTCTCCCATAACAGTCCCGGTATACTCTTCCGGAGTATAGATCTCCGCGCTCATGATCGGCTCCAGCAAATAAGGCCTGGCCTCTTCTACCGCCTTGTGTATGGCCATACTGCCGGCGATCTTAAATGCCATATCGCTTGAATCTACATCATGATAAGAACCGTCAAATAAAGTTACTCTTATATCGACCACAGGATAGCCGGCTAAAATACCCATATCCATAGTCTCTTTCACGCCTTTTTCCACTGCCGGGATATAGTTCTTGGGGATCGCCCCGCCGACGATCTTATTGACAAATTCAAAACCTTTGCTTCTTTCCATCGGTTCTGCTTTGATCCAGACATCACCATACTGGCCATGCCCACCGGATTGTTTCTTATGCTTTCCCTGTACTTCAACTTTGGCGCGGATGGTTTCCCGGTACGGCACTTTTGGTTTTCTTAGCTCCATGGTCACGCCATAGCGGCTTTTAAGCCGGCTGGACAATACTTCCAACTGTAAACTGCCGATCCCGGACAAGATGCTCTCATGAGTCTCAGGATTTAAGCCATATTTTATAGTAGGATCTTCTTTCATTAATATGTGAATGGCATGGCCTATTTTTTCAGTTTCTTCTTTGCTCTTGCCGAACACGGCCATATCGATCAGGGTATGCGGGAACTTGATCGGTTCTATGGTCACTTCATGTTTAGGATCGCAAAGAGTATCATTGGTCGCACTGTTTTTTAGTTTTACTACCGCGCCAATATCACCGGCAACCAATCCTTCTATATCTTTCCGGTTTTTGCCCATCACTACTGAGATCTGTCCCAACCGTTCATTAGCTCGCTTATGGCTATTCAATAAGTCCATTCCAGGGGTAATTGATCCTGAATATACTTTTAAATAAGCTATTTCTCCCATGTGCGGTTCTATGTGAGTTTTAAAGATCAGCAGGGAAACTGGATCCGCAGGTTTGACCAGCGGATTCTTAGCCGGAGCTGGCAGATATTCCACAATAAAATCCAGCAGCTGATTCACGCCGATATTATTAATGGCAGAACCGAAAAATACCGGAATAAGTTTCTTTTCCATCATGCCTTGTTGCAGCCCTTGGATTATTTCTTCCCTGGTCAGTTCTTTGCCTTCCAGGTATTCTTCTATCATTTTCTCATCCAGCGAAGCAATAGCTTCAGTCAATTTATCATGGTATTCTTCAGCTTGTGCTTTCATTTCAGGAGGCACGTCATTTATTTTTAATAGGTCGACCACGCTTTTGAATGTGCTGGCAATACCGACAGGAAGCTGAATAGGCACAAAATTACCTTCAAGCTTAGCACTAAGGGTAGACATTACTTTGTCCACTGATGCATTTTCTTTATCCATACGATTGACAAATATGATACATGGTAATTTATTTGCCTCAGCGTATTTCCAGACTTTTTCAGTGCCAACATCACAGCCATTGACTGCATCCACAACCACAATTGCTGCTTCCGCCGCCTTCATACCGCTCATAACCTCTCCGGCAAAATCAGCGTAGCCGGGTGTATCGATTATATTTATCTTGGTATCTTTATATTCACAGTAGGATAAGGATAAATTAATGGAAATCTTGCGGTTGATCTCATCCTCGCGGAAATCGCTGACCGTGTTCCCTTCGATTATCTTGCCCAGACGGTCGGTCATTTTGCAGTTTGAAAGCATGGCTTCGTTCAGGCTGGTTTTACCCACCGTGCCATGCCCTGTTAAGACCACGTTACGGATGTTCCCTGCTTCATACTTTTTCATGAGAAACCTCCTTAAGCGAATAACACGAATGACAGCTAATGACTCGAATAATTTATTTTTACTTATTCGGCTCCTATTCGCATCTCCTCATTCGGCCTTTATTCGTGTCCTTTAAAAACAAAAAAGGCATTGTTGTGTATAACAACAATGCCTTTATATATTCCTGGTTTTAGCTTCAGGTACAATCATAAATAAACCAGATCCTTTATCGTATCTGTATTTATCAAGATTTTTAAATTATTCCCATTAGGGTCAGCAGGTATCATGAAAAACCGTTTCTTTTGGGATGGATTATTGACTGAATAACCGACGATCTTTTCAGTATCGGCAAATTCTATAGACAATTTTTTCCCATAGACTGTTTTGCCAGGCTCGAATTCATTCTTTTCTTTGTAGAGCTGATTCCCTTCCAGGGTGCGAACAAAGAAAATAGCCTTGACCAGATCAATATTGATACGTTCAAGTAGTTTTTTACCGGCGTCATCTGTGACAAATAAATGCATCATAGGTGATTCGCTGGAAAAATCATAGGCAGTACCTTTTTTGATATCTTTGGTTAAAAAATGGACTACAACCTTATGCTCCAACTACATCCACTCCTTGAAGAATTTAAAACCTGGCGATGTCCTACTCTCCCATACAGTTACCCGTATGATACCATCGGGGCTGGAGGGCTTAACTGCCGTGTTCGGGATGGGAACGGGTGTGACCCCTCCGCTATAATCACCAAGAAAATCTTCGTCTAATTACCGTGGCTTGGATATAATTATGCTTTATATAGTTTTGAATATAATTTATTTAATATGTATAAAAAGAACTTCTTTGTGCACTTATTGCCCATAGAAAACAAAATCAATAAATATGGTCAAGCCGCACGACCTATTAGTATTAGTAAGCTTAAGTCATTACTGACCTTACACTTCTAACCTATCAACCTAGTAGTCTACTAGTGGTCTTTAGGGGA
>JAQUQP010000199.1 GCA_028716025.1 bacterium
ATGACTTTCAAATGTAAAGAGATTTCAGAGACAGGACACTAAAATTGGAGAAAAAATGTTAGCGAAGCGCATTATCCCTTGCCTCGACGTTGATGCAGGACGCGTGGTCAAGGGTACAAAATTTATAAATATCCGTGATGCCGGCGGCCCGGTAGAGGTAGCCAAACGCTATGATGCGGAAGGTGCTGATGAGATAGTCTTCCTGGATATTACCGCCAGCTACCAGAAGCGTAATATTATGCTGGAAGTGGTCAAGAAAACATCGGAACAGGTCTTTATGCCCTTAACTGTCGGCGGCGGGATCAGGAATATTGACGATATCAGGACCTTGCTCAAAAGCGGGGCAGACAAGGTTTCCATGAATACCGCGGCAGTAGAGAATCCGAAATTGGTCCAGGAAGCCAGCGACCGTTTTGGCAGTCAATGTATCGTGGTAGCGATCGATGCTAAGCGCAAAGAGCCAGGCTGGCAAGTATATACGCATGGGGGCAGGACTCCCATAGATCTTGACGCGATAGAATGGGCCAAAACTGCGGAGAGATTAGGGGCTGGGGAGATACTGCTGACCAGCATGGATTGCGACGGGACCAAGGATGGCTATGACCTGGCTTTAACCAGGGCAATTTCCGAAGCAGTCAGTATACCGGTGATCGCTTCTGGCGGGGCAGGCAAGTTGGAACATTTTTATGATGCTTTTGCCGCGGGTAAAGCCGATGCAGCACTAGCGGCGTCTTTGTTCCATTTTAAAGAATTGACGATCAAACAAGTGAAAGAATATTTAAAAAAGAAGAAAGTGATAGTAAGAATATAACCTGGAGGAAGACCAGTGTCCTGACTCCTAAATCTCTTAATATTTGCTGGAGGGATTTTGGACAGAGACAAGGCGCGAGGAGTGTAGCGTGCCTTTAGGCACGTAAGGGACGAGCAACACAGTATCTGGGCAAAAGACCTCAGCCCTTTGGGAAAGTCATCTTTGGCCGAATTCTGTGTCACTCCTCCTCGAAGTATCACAGAGGATACGACTTCGTCGTCGTTCCTGGAATTCGACTCAAATATGACTTTCAAATAATAAGAGATTTAGGAGGCAGGACACAGGATGAAAGAGTTAATGAGGCAAGTGAAGTTTGATAAGAATGGTTTAGTGCCGGCAGTATTGCAGGATTACAAAACTGATGAAATACTGATGCTGGCTTATATGGATAAAGAGGCGCTCAAGCGTACCTTGCGCGATAAAAAATGCTGGTACTGGTCACGCTCCCGGCACAAATACTGGTTGAAAGGCGAGACCAGCGGCAATATCCAGAAGGTGAAGCAAGTTTGCCTTGATTGCGACGGTGATGCGCTGGTGATCAAGATAGAACAGGTAGGCGGGGCAGCCTGCCACACCGGGTTCAAGAGTTGTTTTTACCGCATATTAACTAACGGCAAACTTAAAGTGAAGGGTAAACGAGTTTTCGACCCGGATAAAATTTACAAAAAGTGATTACGCTGATTAACAGAGCGGATAGCGCGGATTAGATCTGGTTTCATCCGCGAAATCTTTTTTCAGAATCCGCGTAATTTACCTCAAATGGAGCGTAATAATGTATTATCCAAATATTAACGAGTTCAAAGCATTAGCGAAGAAATATAATTTAATACCAGTGTATAAAGAAATTTTGGCAGATATGGAAACACCAGTATCAGCGTTTTACAAGATATCAAAAGATGCCAAGTATGCTTATCTGCTGGAAAGTGTGGAGGGGGGCGAGAAATTAGGACGATATTCCTTTATGTCTGCCAGTCCTTCCATTATCCTGGAGTCTAAAGGCAACCAGGCCAGGCTTACCTGCAAAGGTACAGCTAAAAATATTGACCTGGATGGCAAAGATCCATTGTATATCCTGCAGCAAATGATGAAAGACTACCGTCCGGTGCATCATCGTGGCTTGCCGCGTTTTTATGGCGGGGCAGTCGGGTATATGGGATATGATATGGTCAGGTTTTTTGAGCCTTGCCTCAAAAAAACCGACCAGAATCCGGATGACCTGAAACTGGCAGACAGCGTCTTCATGTTCACTGATACGATTCTCATCTTTGACCACGTCAATCATACCATCAAGGTAGTATCCTGCGCCCACGTAGACAGAAATGAGCAGAAAGTTTATAAAGAGGCCTGCGCCAAGATTGATAAACTGATCGCTTTATTGCGCAAGCCGGCAGAAATTCCCCTGCACAAACCGCTTCAAAAACCAGCCCTGAAAATGGAATCAAATTTTACCTTAGCTGCCTTTAAAAAAATGATCGTCAAAGCCAAAGAATATATTAAAGCCGGTGATATTATACAGGTAGTGCTATCACAGCGCTTCAAAATAAAGATAAAATCCAGCCCGTTTGATATTTACCGCTCTTTACGGCGGATAAACCCGTCCAGTTATATGTATTTCCTGAAATGCAACGGGGAATACCTGGTTGGCACATCTCCGGAGATCCTAGTGCGGGAAGAAGAGGGAACGGTAGAAGTACGGCCTATCGCTGGCACGCGGCCGCGCGGGAAAACAGAAGCAGAAGACCTTATGCTGGAAAAACAACTTTTAGCTGACCCGAAAGAACGGGCTGAGCATATCATGCTGGTTGACTTGGGGAGAAATGATATTGGCCGGGTTTGCGATTTTCATACAGTTAAAGTGCCGGAATTAATGGTGATCGAAAAATATTCACATGTACAGCATATAGTCTCAGATGTGGTCGGCAAATTGAGCCGCGGAAAAAACTCTTTTGACGTCTTGAGAGCTTGTTTCCCGGCTGGTACTGTATCCGGGGCGCCAAAGATCCGGGCCATGGAGATCATTGATGAACTGGAACCGGTAAAACGCGGTCCTTACGCTGGATGTGTCGGATATTTTTCATTCAGCGGTAACCTGGATGCCTGTATTACCATCAGGACTATAATCATCAAGGGTGACAGCGCGTACGTGCAGGCCGGGGCCGGTATTGTGGCTGATAGTGATCCGGCTAAGGAGTACCAGGAAACAGTGAATAAAGCCAGGGCTATGGTAAAGGCAGTGGAGATGGCAGAAGAGGGACTGGAGTAAAACAGTTGGCAGTTCGCGGATGGCGGACGGCAGTTAAAGAGGAGAA
>JAQUQP010000200.1 GCA_028716025.1 bacterium
TCCATATTGCACTTTATAAATTGCACCCAGCGTTTTTGTTTTATCTTTGCCAGTGAAAATTATTTGAGCTCCATTCGGGTTTTCTATATAAAGTTGGTATTCTAAATATTCCTTAAAATTTTCATAAAAATCAGTAAATAACGGATTACCAGAAAAAGTAATTTGCTTTCCTGATGCAGACGTAAGTGTGCCGATGTTTATCGGCAAAAAATCATAATTACTACTTGTCTCGGTGTTATAATTCCAATTTTTTTTATCCGTGGATACGCTATAAGCAAGCGGATATTCTTTCTCTTTAGTTAAAATCACAAAAACACTTTTCCCAGAGTTTAAGTGATCTTCAATTTCCTTTTTTAAACAAGATATTTTTTGCTTGTATATTTTCGATGCGGACACATTATAACAACCCCCACCGCCTATAGTAAAATTTACCCATTCTCCTTTCGGTTCTAATGAATCCGGAGCAATTAGCAAAATATCAGCATCCATCATGGACAGATCATCATAAAAATCAACATGATTATCATCAAATGTTGGTATTGTGTATCCGATTGTAAATATTTGTTTTTCCATAATGTGCCCTTCATTTATTATTTCTTCCGATTTTGTTCCTTGCACTCCTTTATTGTCTTGTGGTGTAACCGAAGTAGGGGTGAGTGCTTATGCACTCAAAGGTTTTACACTCCAAACCTTAGCCCTCGCTGCTATTCTGCCGAATAGAGAATAATGGGCTCCCCAGGAGGCAGTCAAAATGTGTTTGAACATATATCCTCCCCTTCTTCCGTGGCTGTAAAGCAAAAAACATCTGCGGGGTTACACTTCCCAACGCAGATGCTTTGTAAATGTATTCCCCCTGCTGGGGTACACATTTAGCCTACTATTCTTTATATATCTTGTCAAGGAAAAAAAAGAGCCTAAATTGTCTATTTAGGCTCTTTTATCCTATCTTATATGGATTTAGCCGGTTCATTGGCTAGAAATTAAGCTATTGCACCGGCAGGAGCGCCTTATCGTCCAAGGACTGCCATATCCGGATCACTGCCTTGCCATCATTCAGCTTTAGGGCCACTTCCCATTTCTTGATCTCCTCCGGCGACATCGCCCCCCAGTAATAGGTCAGCTGGTTGACATCGCTGATAACTATCTGGGTGGATACCCAGGATTGGCCGGTCTTGGTGTTTATCTTGTACACTTCAGACCGGTTGCCCAAAATCAGCTTATAGGTGCCCACTTCTTCCGCTTGGGCTAAGGTCGCAGTCGCTATCAGTACAAATAACGCCATCAATACTATTTTCTTCATATCTTGCCCGCCTTTCATATTATTTTTTCCGGCCCAGCACCTTCCAGAAGCAGAAGATGGTAAAGCCGATGATAAGACCCCAGGAGATCGCGATGAATATCCAGCCGTAAGCATTCATATTATTCACCCCCGCCGCTGGCGCGTTTCTTCTGCCAGGCGTACCTGACCGCCAGGGCCAGGCCGATGATGATACCGGCCAGCAGGACCCTGATAAGCAGGACCACCGGTTTATTCTCCGGGGCGACATTCTTCATCAGCATAGTCGGTATGCCCTCCTGTCCCAGCCAGAAGCCAAGTATCGCCAGCAGGAACAGCGGCGTAATGTATTTGATAATGAATTTATAGAACTTAGGTATGCGCATGGCCGCCCCTTTGTGTATCTCTTCCCAGGCCCGGTCCATACCGAACACCCAGGCGAACAGGATAGCTTCTATGGTGCCGAACAGCACCAGGCAGAATGTCCCGCCCCAGAAGTCCATCTCATCCAGAGCCCCGCATCCCAGCAGGAAAATAACCGGCTGGCATAGGATGAACGCGCCGATACCGAACAACCAGCAAGTTTTTTTCCGGGTCCAGTTGAATTCGTCTTCCAGGAAAGCTATGGCTGGTTGGGCCAGCGACACCGATGAAGTTATCCCGGCCAGGAATAATAAGAGGAACCACAGGAACGCGAATATGGCGCCCATTGGCACCTTTTCAAATATAAGAGGAATGGTCACAAAACCGAGATTAAATGAGCCGCTTTTGGCTATCGCCATTATATCCACCGGGCCGAAGAACGCATACGCCACAGGAATTACAATACTGCCGCCCAGGACCACTTCCGCCAGCTCATTCGTGCTTACTGCCGTCAGCCCGGATAAAACCACGTCATCTTCCTTTTTCAGGTAACTGGCGTAGGTCAGGATCACCCCGATGCCCACGCTGAGGGTGAAGAATATCTGTCCGGCTGCCGCCAGCCAGGTCTTGGCGCTTTTAAGCGCGCTGAAGTCCGGGTTCCAGAGGAAACCGAAGCCGTTACTGATGTTCCAGTCGGGATGGCTCAGGTCGGGCGCGCCAAGAGTTACTATTCTTATTAAAAGTATAATGCCGCAGGCGAATAATATCGGCATGGCGATGTTGCACAGCCGTTCGATGCCCTTCTTTATGCCGTAATATATCACCCAGACATTTAGCACAAAGGTGATCAGGAAGAAGAAATACGCGCTGCCGATATTGGTGAAGAACTGGTTGGTTTGCAATCCCTGGAAGCCGCTGAGGAAGGATTTCATGGTTTCCTGGCTGGTCGCCGTAGCGTATTTCCCGCTGAGGGCGAAATAGGCGTAGGCCAGCAGCCAGCTTTCCACGTAGGTGTAATAGATGAAGATCACCAGCGGACCGAAGATGCCGATCACGCCGAAATATTTGATGAAGCGGTTCTTGTTCAACATGCTGTGGAAGATACCCGGCGCCGTGGAGTGCTCATACCCCCCGCCAAACCGGCCCAGGGTCCACTCTATCCACATCAGCGGTATGCCCAGAAAGATCAGTGCCACGAAATACGGGATCATGAAGGCGCCGCCGCCGTTCTGCGCCGCCTGGACCGGGAAGCGCAGGAAATTGCCCAGGCCGACCGCGCTGCCAGCCACGGCCATAATAACTCCGAGTTTAGTGCCCCATTGCTGTTTCATAGCTCACCCCTTAGTGCCTATGATACAACTTCCTTAAATATTTTACGGCAGGGATCCTGCGGCGCGATCAGCGCGGCGTTATCTTTCAGCGCCTTCAGCTTATCCCGGTCATGGATAAGCCCCACCGTG
>JAQUQP010000201.1 GCA_028716025.1 bacterium
CATCAGTGCCAGGAGGCAATCGCTGATAATAGAAGGTTCTCAATACCGGGAAATGATCCAGACTGACGCGGCCATAAACCAGGGTAATAGCGGCGGCCCCTTGATCAATATTAAGGGTGAAGTGATCGGTATTAACACGGCCATCTATACTCCCACTGGTGGTTCTGTGGGGGTCGGATTTGCTTCGCCCATTAACAAAGCTAAGGCGGTTTTGGGACAATTGATCGAAAAGGGCAAGGTAACCCGCGGCTGGTTGGGCGTGGAAATAAGACCGGTTGATGAAGCGGTAGCCAAGCAGTTTGGATTGAAAGAGGCTAAAGGCGCACTGCTTAATAATGTAATGAAAGATACCCCGGCGGAAAGAGCCGGATTGAAGCGCGGTGATATAATTACCGAATTTAACGGTAAGCCGGTCACGGACGTATTGGGTTTACAGGACCTGGTAGCGCAAACCGAGCCAAAGAAAAAAGTCAGCGTTAAAGTATGGCGCAATAACAAGATCGAGCTCTTCGACCTGGTGATTGGCGAAATGCCTTCACAGATAAAAGCGGATGAAACCGGAACGGCACCAGAACAGGAAGGAGCAACCGGTACGGACCAGGTTTCCAATGAGTGGCTCGGGATAAAAGTAAAAGTCTTGACCAAGGAAATAGCAGCCCAATTGGGCTACGACAACAGTGAAAAAGGTATGGTGATCGTGGCGCTTACTCCAGGTAGTAAGGCAGAGAATGCCGGTCTGCTGGAGAATGATGTGATCCGCTCTATCAATCGTCAGCCGGTCACAACCATGAAGGAATTTGAAAAAGCGTCCGGTACGGCAAAATTAAGCGACGGTATTGTCTTTGATATAAATCGTCAAGGACGATTGATCTATTTGACTATTCAGGAGAAATAACTAGTTGATAGTTAATAGAAAAAGAAAAACAAACGGTAGGGATTGAAGATAAATCCCTGCCGTTTTTTATTGAGATTTCACTATAAGCATGGTAAAATATTAATATGAAAAAAGAACTATTGCCGTTCGTCCTGCTGGTTTTATTAGTGGGAGTGACTTTTGCCAATACGCTGCTAAACCAGTTTGTCTATGACGATAAAGTTTTTGTGGTTAATAACCAATTTATCAAAGAATTAAAAAATATACCCGATTTTTTTATCAATGCCCGGTCATTTTCAGGTGACCGGGACTTTATGATCTATCGGCCTTTAGCCGCGCTCAGCCTGTCCCTGGATCATTGGCTATGGGGTATCAGGCCGATGGGCTATCACTTGACGAATATAACGCTACATATGGCAAACGTTTTATTGGTGTATTGGCTGGTATTGTCACTATCATCAATGCCCCTGACCGCATTACTGTCTGCCGCTATTTTTGCCATCCATCCCGCTCAATGCGAGACTGTGTCCTGGATCGCCTCGCGCAGTAACTTGTTATGTACTATGTTCTTGCTCTTAGCCTTGCTGGCTTACTTACGCAATACCAGGCAATACTATTATCGGAGTTTGTTATTTTTCATCCTGAGCTTATTAGCCAAAGAAACAGCCATCATCTTTATATTGTTATTGATATTATATGACTACTATTTTGTTTTGAAGGTAGATAAGAACAAAGCAGTTAACATGTGGTGGTCATACACGCCGGTAGTGGTGATCAGCGGATTATATTTATTGTTGCGGACATTAGTGTTGGGACAAGTGCATCAGCGGGGTTGGTGGGGTGGCAGTCTTGGGTATACTATGCTCACCATGGGGAAGAGTTTTTATTATTATATAAAAGTGATAATTCTACCCTGGAAGCTCACGGTTGATTATGTGCTGGATATTGCCAAGAGCATCCAAGAACCTTTGGCCTTAGGAGGAGTAGGCCTGGTCCTGGCTATTATAATCTTGGCATTAAAGGCCAGTCGAAAAGAAAAGCTTATTACCTTCGGTTTATTTTGGTTCCTCATAGCTCTTTTACCGGTATCCAACATCATTCCTCTGGAAGCTTTACTGGCCGAAAGATTTTTGTATCTTCCGTTAGTTGGCGCCTCCATAGCTATGGCTGTCCCGCTTACCCGCCTAAAAACCAAGTGGGGTTATGCTTTGATCACATTGCTCCTGGTCTTCTACCTGGTCAGGACTATTCAACGCAATATGGATTGGCATGACGATCATACCTTATGGGCCAGCACAGTCATTACCTCTCCTGAATCTCCCCGGGCGCATTTTGCTCTGGGGCAAGTGTATTATAAAGAAGGAAATTATTGTTCAGCGGTTCATGAATACCAGGCGGCATTGGGGCTTAATCCTGATGTAGCGGAACTATATAATGTTTTGGGACTAGCTTATGAAGGCGAAAAATCATGGACAACCGCGATAGCGGTCTATCAAGCCGGTCTTAAAGCCAAGTCTCTAACTAATGATACTAAAATTAATTTATTACTCAACCTGGGAAATAGTTATAGCCATTTAGGTAAACCGGATGTCGCCAGCGCCTATTACCGCAAAGTATTGGAGCTTGAACCGGGGAATGCCGCGGCTAGGCATAATTTAGATCTTATTATTAGGTATTTTACCCCGTTGAAAAGCCAAAAAAGTTCTAATTTTTAACTGCGAGGGTAGAATAAAAGCCCCGTACTTTCTAACGGGGTTTACCGGAAAGAGAAGCAATGCTGTTCAAAAAAATAATCCGTAGAATTATTAAATATATTTTTTTGCTCTTTAGCCTGGGGTTTTTGTTATATCTTCTTTTCCTGGCTATTTTTATTATTCCCAATGACCGCCGGGTGAAGAACCCGCGGTTGTCACTGGCGCCAATAATCGACAGGAACAGGATCATTTATGACCTAATTGACCTGAGCCCGGCCGCTCATATCAGCCACCAGGATTATGGTTCACGGTATAAAGAATTAAAACAAAATGCCCAGATCAATGATAATGCGGATTTCCATCGACTGCCGGAAAATATGCATGTATCCCTGGGTTGGTATCCTTTAAAAGTGGTGCATAAAAATTGCCTGTACGCGCCTACGCCTACAGTTATGACCTACGAGCTAACCCTGCCCCAAAAAAATCCGCGA
>JAQUQP010000202.1 GCA_028716025.1 bacterium
CCGCTGGGTCTTGCGCAGCTTCCAGCTTCCAGGCCAAGGCCGTTAGGTATTCACAGGTAAAAGTCGTAGAATCACCATATTCATCAACCAGATATTTCAACAACTGAGCGCCATCTTGATCACTTTGCCTATATTTACCGGTTCCAACCACGCAATAGGTACTAGCATCCAAACTAAACGGCTCATCGATTAAGCCATCTGGAACATTAAGCTCGGGATTTGTATAATTATACGGCTGACCTAAAGTTTTTTTATCTCTACGCACCACAACCTGATTTTGGTATTTAAAAGCAGAGAAGATCGCCGGATCAGACAGATCGGCTTCCTTTGTCGCCAAGCCGGCCAGGCAAGAGGGTATATCAAAGCTGACCGGTTCTTTTGGCCCGAATAAAACAATATCACCCTGCACTCCGGCGTTAAAGTCGCCGGACCAATACAGCTGTATTTCGTAAGTATTCCCCTTCTCATTACGGTTAGTGAAATGTTGCAGAAATATCCGTTCCTCAAATTCCTTGGGGAAATCGGAAAGGTGATATTCCTCCACGGCTTCATTCAGCGGGCCAGACAGAGCCGTTTTGCCTTTTGTAGTATTTACAACTTTAATACTGCAAATTAAGGGATTGTTCTGGTCAGGATTGCCTGCTGTTTCCCTAAAAAGCCTGCAAGCAACCGCATAATCCCCTTCCTGTTCAAACTGGATATCGGGTATACGCGCGAAGAGGCCACTGCCATCACCATTTTCTTTTAATCCTTCCCAACTATAACCGGTAGTCTTCTCGCGACCGGTTTCATGCTGAACCCCATTTACCACGTTAAATTTTTGCATAAAATCAGAAGTGTAAAGATACAGGAGTTTGGTATAGGTTACCTTATCATCCTTAACTTCAACAATGAGCGTATATTTGCCGTTTATGGTCGTAGAGGAAGGAGTGACAGTAACGTCGATAGTATCGCCTTTATTCACTATATTCCGGCCAAAATTCAAGCGATCATGATCGCGCACTTTACACTGCGGCGCCCCATTGAAATAATGCCCGATCGGCACATCTTTGAAAGTCACGCTTTCCGCTTTTTTGGTAAATTCGGTGGCAGTATAGGGACCTACTTCTACCTCTGCATTGGCTTGATTATTGCCCAAGTTTGGATCAATATAGTCTGCAAGAGGTCCTCCCTGATCGTGAGCTATCTCAGCTATTACATATATCGTGTGTTTCCCTCCATTAAAATTGTGATGCCAATCAATGGATATTTTTGCCTCAGGAGGGGTCGGAGAGGATGGATTGGGTATAAATCCAGTTGCTGAGCCGATCTTATAAGCCTCATCAGTTCCCCCATCATAGAAAGTAACCCGAACAGGGTCACCTACATCTAATCGCGGGGACATGGATACTCTTTCCACGGTCGCCGTTATCGTGCAAAAATCGCTGCCAAAGGCAAAGGATATTACTGGTTGCGCTAAGTATCTCTTTATTCCGATGTCTAATACATGATGAGTCGGGGGAAGCGCGGGAGGCCCGGCAACCTGCTTTTGGATGCTGGCTGAATTATTATCGGGATTAGCGTCATTGTAATCCCTGGGAGTGACCACTACCAAAATATTATGCGTTGATCCGTCAAGAATTGGATGCCAGTCAACTCTCGCTATTACTTCCGGAGATATCCTGGCACCTAGGCGAGGGTAGTTAATATTGTGATTCACCGCCCCGATAAGATGCTCGTTATCCTGAGCCCCATCATAAAACCTAATTTCCACTGCGATCGGAGAGGTATGATCAAAACCAGTGGCGATCCTTTCTATTATTGCCTGAATCCGATAGGAATTTCCTGTCTTTGCTGCGCTAATCGCCGGAACTTTATTCACGGTCTTAATGCCAACGTCTACAATTTCGGCAAAAGCCGGTACTAATCCACAAGATAAATAAGCAAAACAAATACAAAGGATCAAGCTTAAGGATAATAACATTTTCTTCATTTGAATGCCTCCGCTATATTGGATAAAACAAAACCAACCATAGTTAATATTATGGTTGGTTTAAATTTATTTTCCCTTGATACTCGTTTGAAAACATAATAATTGTGCTCATTTCACTTGAGCAAATCCATTATGTCTTCAATACAGTTACTACTTAAATACTAGCATGAAATATTACTTTGTCAACGTCTTTTTTGTCAATGAAAACTTTCGCCGCAATTCCCGCTCTACCAGCGGCGGCACGAATTTGGCCGCGCGGCCGCCGCGCGCCACTATTTCCTTCACCAGGCTGGAGGATAAATACGTATAAGGCTCGGCCGGCATCAGGAAAACGGTGTCCACGGTTTTGGCTAACTTCCGGTTCATCAGCGCCATCTGCAGTTCGTATTCGAAGTCACTGACCGCGCGCAGACCCCGGACGATCACTTTGGCCTTCTGGCCGATCACAAAATCCACCAGTAAACCGTCGAAAGATGTGACCTCCACCCGGGGCATGTTAGCGACGACATTCTTCAGCATTTTTACCCGGTCGGCGGTACTGAACAGGGTTTTCTTGCTGGGATTATTCAGCACGGCGATGGTCAGCCCGTCGAAGATCTGCAGGCCTCTTTTGATAATATCCAGGTGACGGTAGGTGATCGGGTCAAAACTTCCCGGGTAAACCGCTATCTTGGTCATATCTCCTCCTCAAGTTTCAACTCACCCTTAATATACCACTTCTGCCCCGGCCATTTCAACCTACTTGTATCAAGGCCAGGGAATTACCATAAGCATCCCGCATGAAGTTTTTCAGCGCCGCGCACCGTTCCTGCCGCAAATATGGATCCTCCCGGACCAGGGCAAAAGCCATTTCCCTGGCGTGAGACAGGAGAGCGAAGTCATGTACCACGTCGGCTATTTTAAATTCCGGCAAACCGTGCTGTCTAACGCCGAAGAACTCCCCCGGCCCGCGTATCTGCAGGTCCCTTTCGGCTATCTTGAAGCCATCATTGGTTTCCAGCATGGCGGCGATCCTGTTTACGGCTTCCGGTGTTTTCGCCTCCCCTACCAGCAGGCAATAGGACTGTTCGCTCCCCCGCCCGACG
>JAQUQP010000203.1 GCA_028716025.1 bacterium
CTCCTGCTACTTTAGCCCCGGCCAGCTCAACTGTGGCCATGACTTCTTTAGTCGATCCGCCTGTCGTAAACACATCTTCTATAACGATCAGTTTTTCTCCCGGTGCCAGGGTAAATCCCCGGCGCAAGGTCATTTGCCCGTCTTGTCTTTCAGTGAAAATAAAACGGACTCCTAAAGCTTTAGCTACTTCATAGCCAATGATCAGTCCGCCTAAAGCCGGGCTGATGACAGTATCTACTGACAATGCTTTAAACTTTTCAGCTAAAGCTTGGCCAAGTTTTTTGGCTAGCTTTGGATGCTGCAGCACTAAAGCGCATTGCAAATATCTTTCGCTGTGCAGTCCGCTGGATAACAAAAAATGACCTTTTAAAAGAGCATTATTGTCTTGGAACATTTCAAGTACAGCCTTTGGAGTGATCATCGTTCACCTATGTCTTTTAGTATGGATAAGGTCGCAGCGCGTACGTCGGTGGCTTCAAGTACTGGCCGGCCGACAACTATATAATCTGCCCCGGATTTGACTGCTTCAGCAGCGCTCATGGTTCTCTTCTGGTCATCGCTGCTTTTTTTGATCCGCACGCCAGGGGTGACGATGGTTAAAGCATCCCCAACGAGAGGGCGGACATGGCTGATCTCCTGGGGAGAACAGATAATACCGTCGAGCTTGTTGTCTTTGGCCATTTTAGCGAACATTACTACCTGGTCTTTTACTGTGTTCCTGTATCCTAATTGTTTCAGGTTATCATCATTTAAACTGGTCAATACTGTAACGCCCCACAGTTGCGGCCGTGGTTGTACGGCAGCGGCTGCCAGAAGCATCTCCTTGCCCCCGGCAATGTGCAGGGTCATTGCCATCACTCCCATCTTTTGGCCTGATTCAACAGCTTTGGCCACAGTATTAGGAATGTCATGCAGTTTTAGATCCAAAAAAACCTTAGATCCTTTATCCATGATCCGTTTAATAATATCAGGCCCGGCAGCAGTGAACAACTGGAGGCCCACTTTAAACACATCCGTGATATCTGCCAACTGATCCACTAACTGGACTGCCTTTTCATGGTCTTCGACGTCAAGTGCAACGATCAGTTTACTAAGCATATTAGTTAGTCTATACTCCCTATAAGTTCTTTGATTTGACTGATATGATTTTCTTTGACGTAACGCTGTAATCCTTTAATGATATTTATGGGTATTTTTGGATCAACAAAATTACCGACACCAACGGCTATAGCGCTGGCACCAGTTATGATAAACTCCAGAGCATCATTTACATCCATAATCCCGCCCATGCCGATGATCGGTATTTTGACCGCCCTTTTCACTTCATATACTTTATACAAGGCTTGCGGCTTGATCGCCGGCCCGCATAAGCCGGCCACAATATTCTTGAAGACCGGCTTTTTGGTTTTCAGGTCAATAGCCATAGCATTGAACGTATTGACCAAGGCGATCGCTTCTGCGCCGGCTCTTTCACAGGCTTTGGCAATAATGCCTATATCAGTTATATTTGGCGTCAATTTGGCAATTACCGGTTTATGGCTGTAACGCGCCACTTTTTTTATGATCTCGTAGCTCAGGTCCTTATCCTGCGCGAATAATCCTTTTTTCGTATGTTTAACATTGGGGCAGGAAATATTTACTTCCAGAGCGTCAAATGTTTCTTTCTTCAGGGCCTGCGCCAGCTGGCAATATTCAGCTACGCTCTCACCGGCGATACTAACGATAATCCTGGTGTCATATTTCTGCAGGTACGGTAATTTTTCGTCGATAAATGTAGCCAACCCGACATTTTGCAGGCCAATAGAGTTGAGCAGCCCGCCCTGTGTTTCCCAAAGCCGCGGCTGGGGATTGCCCAGCCTGGGTTTTAAGGTTATGCTTTTGGTCACAATAGCCCCGAGTTCATTAAGATCGATCAGCTGGGCGTATTCTTCTCCATACCCGAATGTGCCGCTGGCAACCATGACCGGGTTTTTAAATTTTAGAGAACCTATTTTAACATTTAAATCGTCCACTATAACTCAACCTCATTTGCGTTAAATACGGGGCCTTCTTTGCAGACTCGTAAATATTCGCCATTTTTGCCCTTGATTACGCAACCCATGCAAGCCCCCACACCGCAACCCATGTGTTCTTCCAGGGACACTTCACAGGGAATATGAAAATGGCGGCACAACTTGACGAGCTCACGTAACATCGGAATCGGGCCGCAGGCATAAACCATGCGGGGATGAGTGCTAAAAATAGCCACTATTTCCCGGAATAATTCTGTTACCAGCCCGTGATAACCTTGGCTGCCGTCATCAGTCGCTACTTTTACCGTACAGCCTATATTTTCCAGAACTTCAGCGCATAGAAGCTCTTCTTTATTCTTAGCCCCTATGAGTACCGTGGGACTCTGGTTATATTTGTTTTTTAAAGTCTCTGCCAGGAAAGCCAGGGAAGCTATGCCAGTACCGCCTCCGACCAGGATCGTTTTGCCTTCGGCTAACGTGTATCCGTGTCCCAGGGGCCCCAGCACATCAATAGAATCCTGGATCTTAACCTGGGCCAGTTTTTCCGTCCCTCTTCCCACCACTTTGTAGATAATTTCCAGGTTATCATCTTTGACCAGGTGAATACTTAAAGGCCGGCGTAATAAAAGGTCTGATCCCTTATCCACTCTGATATTAAGAAACTGGCCGGGCTTAGCCTGGGCCGCTATCCGCTTATTTTTCAGGACCACTTTATAAAAATTGCCGCAAAGCGGATGATGGGCGGTTACCCGGCATTTAGCCTGCAACAAGTTCACCCTCCGCCATACATATCCGTCCGCCGACTATAGTAAAGACGGCAAATCCTTTCAGGGTATAACCGATAAAAGGAGAATTATTACTTTGGCTTTCAAAAGTTTCGATCTTCCGGCTGGCTTTTATATCCATGATGGTGATATCAGCGTCTGCTCCGGGAGATAATGTACCTTTGTTCAGTCCCAGTATGCGGGCCGGGTTCACGGTCAGTTTCTTGATCGCTTCACGCAAGGTCAGGACCTTTTTATCAACCAGCTCGGTGA
>JAQUQP010000204.1 GCA_028716025.1 bacterium
GCGACTTTTTTCTTCTTCTTTGCCATTATCATCCCCCCCTTCTTCAAGCTTTTTGTTTGTTTTCTTCTTCATTTTGTAAAACAGCCAGTAAAGCTTTTACTACAGCCGGATCAAATTGCGTCCCGGAATTATTCTTTATCTCGGCTACAGCCTGATCGACCGGGAACCTTTCATGGTAGGGTCGATCGCTGGTCATCGCGTCATAACTATCAGCCACTGAAAGTATCCTGGCACCCAGAGGGATATCTTCCCTGGCTAATCCTTCAGGATATCCCGCTCCGTCATAACGCTCATGATGATACCGGATTATAGGCAGCATGTTCCCTAATATTTTCATCGGACTTAGAATATTTATTCCCATGATAGGATGGGTTTTTATCACTTTCCAATCTTCTTCAGTCAATGTTTCTTTCTTGTTCAGTATCTCGGATTTGATGCCGATCTTGCCAATGTCATGGATCAGCGCTGCTTTATGGATGACTTCTATGTCTTCTTCTTTTAAACCCATGTATTTGGCTATTTTTACGGCGTATTCAGTAACCCGCTCCGTGTGTCCTAGGGTATATGCGTCTTTTGTTTCCAGGGCTTTGGCCAGGGTAGCGATAATGCCCAGATAAACTTCCTTGGTCTTTCCTTCTTCCAGTAGTATCTTCTTGATCATCAGGTCAAAGGATTTGGCCAATTGTCCAATTTCATCTTGCGCGCTGACGTTAACTACGATATTCTTATTGCCGGACGCGAAGCTGTTCATTTCTTCGATCAGTTGGCGGATCGGCCTTACCGATTGCTTGATAAAAAGCATAATGACCAGTACCAGGAAGACTATCAAAGACAATAGAATTATAATATTGCGCACATAAATATCATTTATAATAGCTCTGGTGTCTTTTTGCGTTTGTTGTAGTATTTGCTGAGTTCGTTCATTTATAGCGGTGAGGATTATAGAATACTCATCTACATACGTAGTGGCAGCCAATCCTAATTTCACCTTATCCGCTGTTTTCAAAGAAATAGGACGAAGATACATATATTTTTTTCTTATTTTACCGTTCTGTTCCCGCCAGTTGTAGAATCCGCCCAGCTCTTTGCCTCCGTTGCTGACATGTTCGTTGATCAATCGGACAAATTCAGGCAAATCACCGCTCATGGAAAGCAGGGCTTTATTTTCTATCTCCGGATTAGGATGAAAGCGGTTGATGCCGCTGGGTATCTCATGTATAGCAGTATAACCGTTTTCACCTACTTTTTGCAAGGCGATTCTTTGAAAATTCTTCTGCTGCTGCAATTCGGACAGGGTATATTTCGGGTGCGCGGCCAGGTAAAGCTCGATTTCATGGACTACATGAGCCGATATTTCTTTAACATTTTGCTGGGCCAGGTTTTCAATAATTCTTTTTGATTCCTGATAATTATTTTGCTGTACGGCTTCCGTATTCAAGCTGAATAATTTAGAAACCTTATTTAAATCGGCAATGGCAATTAAAGAAACCAAGACCAATGGGATTAACGCCAGGCAAAGCAAGACAATAATTAATTTTTCGGTTAAAGAAGATCTCATTTTTTCAGCCAAACTCTTTTCCCTTCTACGCGGAGTTGGCCGGCGGCGAAATATTTTATAGCTAGTGGATACAATTTGTGTTCTAACTTTAATACGCGCTGGGCCAAGGTTTCTGCCGTATCATTATTCTTTACCGGTACTACCTGCTGCAGGATAATAGGCCCGGTATCACAGCCTTCGTCGACAAAATGGACCGTGCAGCCGGAATATTTAGCGCCTGATCTCAAGACCGCCTCGTGTACGTGATGACCATACATCCCCGCCCCGCCGAAAGCCGGTAAAAGAGCAGGATGAATATTCATTGCTTGTAAAGGAAAATTCTTTATAAAATAAGCAGTTAAAATACACATAAAACCAGCCAGGCAAACCAATCCCACACCTCTTTGTTTGAGTTCAGCCGTGATCGCTCTGGTATATGCTTCCCGGTCCTTATAATTTTTAGGATCTACATAGAGTGTCGGGATACGGTACTTACCGGCACGGGTTAAGGCGTACGCGTCAGCTTTATTACTGATGACGATACTGATCTCGGCTTTGATCTTGTGGCGGCGTACCGCATCAATAATAGCCTGCAGGTTGCTGCCGCTGCCGGAAACCAATACCCCTATTTTTAAAGGAATTGTTTTCAAATTATTTTAACCTCATCCTTATTCCCTTTAACTACCTGCCCGATGATAATAGAATCTTTTAATTGCGCTGATATTTTCGGGACATCTTTTGCGGCAACGATCAGTACTAAGCCGATACCCATATTGAACGTACGATACATTTCCTTAAAAGTAACTTTTCCTTTTTCCTGCATGGCTATAAAAATAGGAGGAATTTTCCAGTTCCCTTCCTGGATGACTACCTGGCAATGAGCAGGTAAGATACGGGGAATATTATCCAGGAAGCCCCCGCCGGTAATATGGGCAATGCCCTTGATCGCGCCAGGCGCCTTCTTGATGGCATTTAAGATCTCTTTGACATATATCCTCGTAGGAGCAAAGACTTCACCCTGGTGTTTTTTAAGCTCGCGGTCACTGAATATTTTCCTGATCAGGGAATAGCCGTTAGAATGCGGACCGCTGGACGGCAATCCCAGGACAATATCGCCTGGCTTTATTTTTGAGCCGTCAATGATCTGGCTTTTGTCAACTACCCCGACGACAAAACCAGCCAGGTCATATTCCCCGGCAGGATAAAACCCAGGCATTTCAGCTGTTTCCCCGCCGATCAGGGTGCAATTAGATTGTTTGCATCCTGCCGTAATGCCGCTGATGACTTGTGCCGCTGTTTTAGGAGCCAGCTTGCCGCAGGCAAAATAATCCAGGAAAAAAAGAGGTTCAGCGCCGCACGTGATAATATCATTGACGCTCATGGCTACCAGGTCTATGCCTACGGTATTATGTTTGTTCAATAAAAAAGCCAGTTTTAATTTAGTGCCGACCCCGTCGGTAGAAGAGACCAGGACCGGATGCTTATAATTTTTAAA
>JAQUQP010000205.1 GCA_028716025.1 bacterium
TATCGAGGCCAATACCCTCAAAGAAATGGTCAATGCCAATGTTGTGCCGTCGGGACTTGATTACCAGAGCCAACTGGCGAAAGTTGTCTCTGAATTGACCCAGCTCAAGGCCAGCGCCGGCTTGAAGATTGACGAAGCTGCCTATGCTGACCTGAAAGAGCATTTGTCAGAAGTCACCTATAAGATCTATTATGTCCGGAAGCATACCCTGGCTATGGCTAAACTATTGGAAAAAGCTGCCGGAGAAGAAGGGCCGGAAAAAGCGGCAACGTATTTCAATGAGCTTAAGCCTTTGATGGAACATATCCGCCGGCATTGCGATGACCTGGAGACCGTGATCTCTGACGAGCATTGGGACCTGCCGAAATACCGCGAAATGCTGTTCGTGATGTAATAAACTGCTTATGAAAAAGATAGTGGTCGTAAAACATGTTGAGAATGAGGGCCCGGGCAGTATTGGGGATTTTTTCCGCAATTCTGCCTGGGAACTGCGAACCATAGAATTATTCAAAGGCGAACCATTACCGGATGACCTGTCTAAGGTGGCGGCAGTAGTGGTGATGGGTGGCCCGATGAATGTGTATGAAGAGGATAAGCATCTATTTCTTAAAGAAGAAAATATTTTTATCAAGAAAGTAGTGGAGCAGGAGATTCCTTATCTGGGTATCTGCCTGGGTTCGCAGCTGCTAGCTAAGGCCTGCGGCGCGGCAATAATAAAAGCGCCGCAAAAAGAGGTTGGCTGGTATAACGTAGCCCTGACCCTGGAAGCTGCTCATGACCCATTCCTACAGGGAATAAACGGGCCGCTGGACGTGTTCCAGTGGCATGAAGATACTTTTACTATTCCTGAGGGGGGAGTTTTGCTGGCGACGGCGGAGACGTGCAGGAACCAGGCTTTCCGCTGCGGGAAAAATGCTTATGGCCTGCAGTTTCACGTGGAAGTGACGACTGATATGATCTGGTCCTGGGTCAAGGCAGATGAAAGCCTCCCTAATGCCGTGGAACTGCTGATGGGCGCGTATAAAAGGAAAGAGATTATGGAACAACAAGCAAAGAAACTGGGTACTAATTTTTCAGCTTTACTTAAAGCTTAAAAATTTTTAACCGGCAGTGATTAAAGTTTGTGCAATAAATGGTGAAAATATGATAACAGTCTTGATCGCGGAAAACGAAAAAAAGATCCAGGAAATAGTCAGCCAGATGCTCAAAGCTGAGGGCTATGGCGTAGTAGAGGAAAAAAGCGGGATCCTTTATAAGACGGTCATGGCTAAAGTGGAAAAACAGTTGGTCGATTTTGTGCTGGAACAAACCGAAGGAAATCAATTGAAAACCGCCAGGATATTAGGTATAAATAGGAATACCCTTCGTACCAAGATAAAAAGGTTAGGTATTGACATTAAAAGATGGAAGGCAGCGTAGATGAAACCACAAGGGTTGTACGATCCGCGATATGAACATGATTCCTGCGGGGTTGGCTTTGTCTGTAATATTAAAGGCCAGCGCTCCAATGAAATAGTCAGGCAAGGATTAGAAGTTCTTAACCGGCTGGCTCACCGCGGTGCTACGGGATCAGACCCCAAAACAGGTGACGGGGCCGGTATCCTGATCCAATTGCCGCATGAGTTTTTCAGCCAGGTATGCGCAGCGGCTGGTATCAACCTGCCTGCCGCGGGGAAGTATGGCGCCGGCATGGTGTTTTTGCCTACTGATCCCAAAGAAAGGGAATACTGCAAAAAGAAATTCGCCGCCATCGTCAAAAATGAAAAATGCGAAGTACTTGGCTGGCGTCCGGTACCGGTAGATAACTCGGTCATCGGCAAGACTGCCCGCGAGACTGAACCGGTAATCGAACAGGTTTTTGTCAGCGCTGCCGGCGCTAAAGCCGGACAAGATACTCTTTATCTCGAAAGAAAACTCTACATTATCCGCAAACTGGTTGAAAATGCTATCCGTGATTCACACTTGCAGCAGAAATCATTTTTTTATATTACCAACCTGTCCAGCCGTACTTTTTCCTACAAAGGCCTCTTGATGCCGGACCAGGTAGCTGAATACTTTATTGACCTGAAAGATCCGGCCCTGCACAGCGCGATCAGCCTGGTGCATTCACGTTACAGCACTAATACTTTCCCGACGTGGGACCTGGCGCAGCCGTTCCGTTTCCTGGCGCATAATGGCGAGATCAATACCCTGCGGGGGAATATCAACTGGATGCGCGCCAAGGAAGGATTGCTGAAGAGCAAATTATTCGGGGAAGACCTGAAAAGGATATTGCCTACCATCGTGCCTGAAGGCAGTGATTCAGCGTCTATTGATAATGTTTTCGAACTAATGGTTTTAGCAGGCCGGTCGTTGGCCCATTCCATGACCATGCTGATCCCGTCTGTCTGGGAACACAATGACCTGATGGACCAGCAGTTGAAAGATTTCTATATGTACCATACCTGCCTGATGGAGCCGTGGGACGGCCCGGCAGCGATCGCTTTTACCGACGGCCGGCAGATCGGCGCGGTGCTGGATCGCAATGGTTTGCGCCCGGCACGCTACCTGGTGACCAAGAAGGGCCTGGTGGTCATGGCTTCTGAAGTAGGTGTCCTGGATATCCCGCCGCAGGATATTTTGTATTCTGGCCGGCTCGAGCCGGGGAAGATGTTCTTTATCGATACGGAAGCAGGACGGATCATCGACGACCGGGAGCTAAGAGAACAAATGTCCGGACGCAATCCGTATGGCGACTGGATCAAAGACAATATGTTGGAGCTGGACAGCCTGCCGGAAGCAGTGATGCTGCCCCTGGATAAAAGTGCCTATTTAAAATCAACCGATATATTAACAGATATGAAAGCCTTCGGCTATAGCCGGGAAGACCTGAAAACGATCATTAAGCCGATGGTCGATAATGGCCAGGAACCAGTCGGTTCCATGGGCAATGACACGCCGCACGCGGTACTGAGCAA
>JAQUQP010000206.1 GCA_028716025.1 bacterium
ATACGCCGGCAAACGAAAATCCTGGCTATTGTCAAAGCTAATGCCTATGGTCATGGAGCATTGGAAGTGGCCAGGGCTTGTGAAAAATACCGGTGTTATTTGGGAGTAGCTCTGATCGAAGAAGCCATAGTCTTACGCCGGGCGGGGATAAAGGCGCCGATCTTAATACTGGGCAGTATATTCCCTTTTACCAATTTTAAGTATGTCCTGGAATACGATCTTATCCCCACAATCGCCAGCTTGGCTGGCGCTCGCTCTCTTTCCCGTATAGCCGCGAAACATAAAAAGAAAATAAAATTCCATCTTAAAGTAGATACAGGCATGGGACGGATCGGTGTCCGCCCAGCTTCAGCCGTGGCCACTATCAAAAAGATCAAAACACTTCCCTGTATTGAAATGGAAGGTTTATATACCCATTTAGCTTCAGCTGAAAGCGATGAAGCCTATTCCCGCCAGCAGATCGGGATATTCACCAGGATCGTTAAGGAACTGGAGCGGGAGCGGATCGCCGTTAAATATAAACACGTCAGCGGCAGCGCCGCGATCCTGAAATACCGGGATTATGCTTTCAATATGGTGCGTCCCGGCTTAATGATGTATGGCCTAGCTCCGTTCAAGGGCGCGGAAAAGCAGATTACCCTGCATCCGGCGCTCAGTTTAAAAACAAAGATCGTTTACCTAAAACGCGTGCCTAAAGGAAATAGCGTAAGTTATGGCCGGACGTTCATTACTAAACGGAATTCTTTCATTGGTACATTACCGGTAGGTTACGCTGATGGTTATGCCTGGGACCTGGCTAATAAGGCCGTAGTACTGGTGCAGGGAAAAAGAGTGCCAGTCATCGGGCGGATATGTATGGATATGTGCATGATCGACCTGACCGGGATGAAGGGGATCGATGTTGGCGAAGAAGTCGTCTTGATCGGCAAACAGGGCCAGGAAACTATTTCCGTCAATGAAGTTGCTGACTGGGCCAAGACCATTAGCTAAGAAATTGTATGCGGGATATCAGTGCGCGTACCGAGAATATACTAGTAATAAAACAAATTCTAATCTTGTTTAGGATTTCGGATTTAGAGCTTAGGATTTGATAAGATAGTTGGAGTCTAGTGTGCATAAACATCTTCCCGGAGAGAGCATAGAACAAAAGATAGAAGAACGTATTGAGGAAGATAAATTTATTAAATTCCTGGGGAAAAACGTAGTCGGGATTGCTGACCATATTGGCAAACTAGTCATGCTTTTTCTGCAGATAATATTTTGGACTTTTCGCCGGCCTTACGATTATAAGAATATCAATAAGCAAATGAACGAAGTAGGGGTTAATTCACTGGTGGTGGCTTCTTTGACCAGTGTTTCAGTCGGGATGGTCTTGGCCTTGCAGATGGGCGCTGCTTCTAAGAATATTCTCGGTGAACCGCTCTATGTCGGTACCGCGGTCGGTTTTTCCATGGTGAAAGAACTAGGGCCGGTATTGACTTCTATTGTTATTGCCGGCCGGGTAGGAGCCGCTATCACTGCCGAGCTGGGCACAATGCGGGTAACGGAACAGATCGATGCCTTGTATACGTTAGGGGCCAATCCGGTCAAATACCTGGTGGTGCCGCGTTTTCTGGCTTGCATAGTCATGGTCCCCATTTTGACGATCTATTCCAATATATTGGGCATTTTGGGCGGATTCTTTGTCAGTGTGTATAAAATGGCTATCCCTTCAACCAGGTATTACCATGATATTGTTGACTTTATGCGGGGAAAGGATATTATGCATGGCCTGATCAAGTGTGTGGTGTTTGGTATTATTATTGCCTTGATCAGCTGCTATAAAGGATTCACCACTGAGGGCGGGGCAGAGGGCGTTGGTAAGGCTACGACCCAGTCTGTCGTTATTTCTATGGTGCTGATCCTGGTGGTTGATACTTTCCTCACTAACATCCTGCAATTTGTCGGGATCGGTTAAGATGATCAAATTAACGGGTGTGTATAAAAAATTTAATAGCCAGGAAGTTTTGCGGGGTTTAGATCTGACCATTAATGCCGGCGAAACAATGGTGATCATCGGCCGCAGCGGTTGCGGTAAAAGCGTGACTCTCAAACACATCGTTGGTTTGATGAAGCCGGATAAGGGATCGGTGGAAGTAGATGATGTGAATATTTCAACCTTGCCGCCGCTGGAATTACAAAGTATCCAAAAAAAGTTTGGGTTCTTGTTCCAGGGAGCGGCTCTCTTTGATTCCATGAATGTCAGTGATAATATCAGTTTTGGGCTGCGCACGCAGCACTTGATGAATGATGAAAAACAGATACAGGAACGGGTCACTGAATGCCTGCGCTTGGTAGGCTTGGAAGGAATTGAGCGCACTATGCCGTCCGAGCTTTCCGGGGGCATGCGCAAAAGAGTGGGTCTGGCCAGGGCTATCGCGGCTAAACCGCAGTATATCTTATATGACGAACCGACTACGGGCGTTGACCCGATCATGTCTGACGCGGTCAATGACCTGATCATTAATATGAAAGAAAAATTGGGCGTGACCTCTATTGTAGTGACGCATGATATGACTAGTGCGTATACCGTCGCAGACCGGATCGCCATGATGTATCATGGCGTAATACAACAAGTAGGAACACCGGATGAAATTAAAAACACTGCAGATCCTGTGGTAAAACAGTTTGTCGCCGGTACGGCCAAAGGTCCTATTACTCTGGAAGACCGTGGTTAATTTAAAAGTAAATACGAGAAGCAGTAAAATAGCTCTTACTGGGAAATGTTTCTCGCTTGACAGTTTTTCGTTTTGACTGTTTATTTAAAGGAGAATTACATGGGCTTGAGCCAGGAAACTAAAGTAGGATTGCTGGTCTTGGTCAGTTTGATACTTTTAGGATCAGCTATTCTTTTAGTAGGTGATTTTCGTTTGGAACGCGGCTATACCATTAAGGTCCTGTTTAGTGATATCA
>JAQUQP010000207.1 GCA_028716025.1 bacterium
CGCTCTTCCTATCTATGGTTAAAGTATTGACCAGATTTGTGAACCGCTTCTTTTGATTAACCGGATTATCCGGATCATCAGGATTTTCCGCTAAAAAGTAACCGTTATGGATCAAATTATAGCCGATACTGGACCTTAACCTGACCAATTGCTTCCGCGAATAAACTACCACCGGATCCGCAGTAGAATATTTCTGCAACATCGTATCCGCGTCAAATGCCGGATTATATTGGCATATTTCCTGGCTTAGAAGATCGATCCTCAGTCCGGTCATTTTCACCGGTGTTTTACCAAAGTCAAAGGTCGAAAATTTACTCTGCCAGGGATATTTGCCCGATTTTTGCGGTAAGGTTTTCGCTGTTTTGATCTTCCGGGCAAATCTGAGTTCAAGAGCGGTGGAGGCGCTATTAGTTATCACACCGCGCGCTTCATAAGGCCGGGATTTAAATTCATCGGTATAACTATGACCCAGGTCCCAATCCAAATTATCAGTCACCCGGGTACGCAGGTTTAGGCCGGTAAAATACTGGGTACGCAATACGTTCCTGGTATTCTGTGAGCCTACCCTGTCCTGCCATTCCTCGATTAAACCAACTTGCGGGGTTAAAGACATATTACGGGTAAGGCCCAACCGGTTGGTCAAAGTCACATTAGTATTACCATCCCAGAGATAATATCCCTGGGTTTGGGTGTAGCTTTTCTTGGTCTCCAGGTTATACGTAAAATACAAAGGCGCTTTACGCGAATAGCTCCAAGGTAAGCGTATCTGGTTAGTATTAAAACTTACCCGCGGGGCATAGACATAATCTGACTTATAATCTTGCGCTGTTTCATCCCAGAGATCCCGTCTTTCTCCCAATATCCTGAAAGTATAGGCTTTCTCCAGTTTGCTTAGGGCTAAATACGAAGTAATATCATTATTCACCTGGCGCCAGGCTTCTTCTTCGTAACGCTTTTGGAAGGTCTGATCGCTTTGTACTTGCACATTCGCCTGGGCAATCCAGGTCGGATCCAACCGCTGCCAATGGGATACGACCGCGTTCCAACGCGTGGCTTCCTCCATAATAGGCGGTTCCAGGCGCTCTCTTTGGCGAATATGGTAATAGTACCAGGAACCAGTCATCTGGTCTGGATAATTATATTCATACTGCGCGCCTTTACCCCAACCCAAGTACTCCATATAATCAAGATATAGTTTCCCATATGTATTATCGGTCAAGGGATAGCCATATATAACTTTGACAAAATCACCTTCCGTGCTATTATGTCCGGCATAAATATTAAAAGTATATTTCTTATCTTTTAATGACTGGTAATAGACCGGGAAATACAGTACCGGAAGATCTCCAATATAGAGCCTGGCATGATGGCAGATCAGATATTTTTTTGGGTAAACAGCGATCCGGCTCGCCTTTATCTGATAATGCGGTTTTTCCAGGTCACAAGTAGTAATATACCCTACCGGCAGGTAAATTTTCTCCGGTCCCTGTCGCTCCATTTTTGGCCCGGTAATATACCATTTATACGAATATACCTTGCCGTAAGACAGGATCCCCTGTTTGGTTTTCAGGTTATAGGTTACCGCTTGCCCGCTCAGGTCCTGTGTTTTATCTTTGCCGACAACATGTCCAACCGCGGTTACTGTTTCCTCTTTTATATTGTAAAAGACCTCATCCGCTTCAAGATACATGTCTGCTGAAGTTACCTGGACATGTCCATTGCCATAGACCAGGTCTTTTTGTTTCTGATATTCCAGGTAATCAGCTTTAATATTCACAGGGCTGTCTGCTTCTTCAGCCGCAGCCGCTAATAAAAAAAAAGAATTGAGGGTTATAAAAAAGGCAACTATACCGCTAAGTTTTTTAGCCATTTTTTATTCGCTTAACACCAGCATTGCCGCCCCGATCACCCCGGCCTCTTCACCCAATTTCGCCCGCAAGATCTTGACGTCGCGCAACGATACCGCCAGCGCCCGTTCCTTAATGGTTTTCAACATGGGATCTGAGATCAATCTGCCAGCGTTGGCCACTCCTCCTCGGATAATGATCTTTTCCGGATTAAAAATATTGATTAAACTGGCCAACCCTATTCCCAGGTACATGCCAGTCTCCTGCCATAGTTCCAGTGCTAGTTTGTCTTTATAGAATGCCGCTTCTTCCAAAACTTTAGGCGTAATTTTAAAAAGGCTTCCTTCCACGATCCTGGTAATAACGCTTTTTTCACCGGCTTTTAATCTTTCAATGCAACGTTCCCGGATATGCGGAGCACCAACATAGGCTTCCATGCAGCCATGATTACCGCAATTACATTTCCGGCCTTTGGATTCTACCGTAATATGCCCGATCTCCCCGGCACCGCCGCCGGCACCGCGATAGATCTTACCATCAATGATTATGCCGCCGCCCACCCCCGTACCCAGGGTCACGCAAATAATGTTTCGCGTTCCCTTACCGGCGCCAAATAAATATTCGCCATAACAAGCGACATTAGCGTCATTGTCTATTAAAACCGGCATCTTGAATTCCTTTTTGATCTCTTTCACAATAGGCACATTGCGCCACCGCAGGTTTGGGGAAAATTGGATCACTCCTTTAGGGTGGTCGATCTGCCCGGCCGCTCCGATACCAATGCCAATGATCTGGCTGGGATTGATATCCCTGACCAGCACCTTGATATTTTCAATGATCGTCTTAATAACAAAACGGGCATCTTTATCTGCTTGCGTGGATATCTTGACCTTGTTCTTGATCTTTCCCTTAAGGTCAACTAAAGCGATAGTGATATTCGTTCCGCCCAAATCAACGCCAACACAATATTTAGACATCAGCCACCCCAATGAAATACAAATTCTAATTTAAATAATGGTTTTTTCTGTTTCCGCGTCAAATATATGTATCTTATTCATATTGA
>JAQUQP010000208.1 GCA_028716025.1 bacterium
TAAGTTCGGGGACACCGCTTAGCCGGCCATAAAAATCTATTATCTCCTGGGCACTGAGATAGCGGTAAAAATAAGGCGCTTCCGGCAGGTACCCGACCAAGTTACTGGCCTGTCTGTTAGGAACTTTATATTTATAAATAAAGGCTTGCCCGCTGTCCGCAAAAAGTAACCCAAGCAAAAGTTTGATCGTGGTTGTTTTCCCGGAGCCATTGAGCCCCAGCAAACCAAAGGTCTCGCCTTCTTCCACTTCCAGATTGAGCCCTTTAATACCAACACTATAGCGCGGCTTCAGAAAATATCTTTTTTTATATATCTTCGTCAGATTTTCCGTTTTCACAGCTAACATTAAACAACTACCCCTTTCGGATAGATCAGACAAGTTTCATCGCAATCAGGGAATTTCGGGCATTTTACGCATTCACTCCATATTTTATGCGGCAACTGCATTTTATCTATCACACTGAACCCATACTTCTTAAAAAAGTCTGGCTTGTAAGAGAGGGCAAATACCTTCTTAATACCCATAGCCTTGGCTTCCTTAAGACAGGCTTTGAGTAGTATCGTTCCTAATCCTTTACGATGGTGGCTTTTAGCAACAGCAAAAGCTTTAACTTCCGCCAGGTCTTCCCAATTGACATGCAGAGCACCACAAGCCACGACTTTGCCCTTATCCTCAATGACAAAATAATCACGGATATTTTCATATAATTCATTCAAAGCCCTGGGCAGCATTTCACCGTTAGCAGCAAAGTAATTAATAATACCCTGGATCTCCTTGACATCTTTCATTTTTGCCTTACGCAGTTTCATGTATTGCTCCCTTATTCTTTATATTCATAACCGGCAACTAATGCTTTCCGGTTTAAATCCAGTAATTCTTTTTTCTTGCCAGTCAGGAGCGCTTCCAAAGCCTGGAACACTGATTCCTGTTTAATAATATTTTTTACCGCCAGGTATTTTCCCAAAGCTACAATATTGGCTACCTTCACCTGTCCAAGCTGCTCAGCTATTCCTGTGGCTGGCAGCCGCACCACCTGTGCGCCTGTTTCATTTATTTCATCTTCGATCAAAGTAGCATTTAGTATCAGTAACCCGCCTTTTTTAAGGCGCGGCCTGAACCGGTCCAAAGATGGCTTATTGAGTACCAGGAGGCTGTCGGGGTTGATTATGACCGGACTGCCTATAGTTGTATCATCGATAGTCACGCAGCAATTAGCAGTGCCGCCGCGAACTTCCGCGCCATAGGACGGGAAATAGGTAACAAACTTGCCCTCTATCATGGCGGCCTGGGACAGCAGCGTACCGGTAAACATTATTCCCTGGCCCCCGAATCCTGCGATGATCAATTCTTCTCTCATGGCATTAAACCTTTGTTTTGTCTTTAATTACGCCCAACGGAAAGTAAGATATCATTTCCTTGCGTACGTATTCCAATGATTCTGGCACAGACTTTTTCCAATTAGGAGGACACTGGGATAATATTTCCACCAGCGAATATCCATTACCGGCTAATTGGATCTCAAACGCTTTCTTAATAGCTTTCTTAGCTTCCAGTACGTGTTTAGCTGAATCAACAGCGCACCGTGCCAGGTATGTGGTTCCTTCCAATGTAGATAATAATTCTCCTACTCTTATCGGATAACCAGCGAGCTTTGGATCCCGTCCGAACGGCGAGGTTGTTGTTTTCATGCCTAGCAAGCTAGTGGGCGCCATTTGCCCGGTGGTCATGCCGTAGATCGCGTTATTGATGAAAATGACCGTAATGTTTTCTCCCCGGTTAGCGGCATGAATAGTTTCAGCCATACCAATCGCTGCCAGATCCCCGTCGCCTTGATAAGTGAAGACCACCCGGTCAGGCAAGAACCTTTTGATCCCGGTAGCTACAGCCGGCGGACGTCCATGCGAAGCTTCAGTTACATCAAAATTCCAGTAATCGTAAGCAAACACCGCGCATCCTACCGGAGCTATACCGATGGTTTTTTCCCTGACGCCTAATTCATCAATAACTTCCGCGACCAGGCGATGTACGATACCATGCCCGCAACCGGGACAATATTTATGGTCAGCGTCAGTCAGGCTTTCTGGTTTGCAAAATAGTTTTTTCATATTTTTTCTATTTCCTTTAATATTTCCCCGGGAGTGACGCACGCGCCGCCAGCTCGTCCATAAAAATGAACCGGGGTTTTTCCATTGACCGCCAATTTCACATCTTCTACCATTTGGCCGGCATTCAACTCGACTACTAAGAAAGCTTTCACTTTTGGGGCTAGCTCCTGTATTATATTATCCGGGAACGGCCAGACTGCCAGCGGCCTGAGTAACCCAAGCTTGGCCCCCTTTTTATTAGCTTCCTGTATTACTGTATAGCAAACACGTGCGCTAATACCATAAGCGACCAGCATGATCTCAGCTTGCTCATTAATAAGCTGGTACCGTTGTTCCTGCTTTCTGATCATATTGTATTTAGCTTGTAAGTGCCGATTATGAGCTTCCAAAGCCCCTTCTTCCATTAACAAAGATCTTATTCTTCGCGGGTCCCGCCCTTTGCATCCATCGAGTATCCAGTTCCGGTCTCCAACGCTGGAAGAGTTAATTTTTACCATTTCCATCGGTTCCTGCATCTGCGCCAATATCCCGTCAGTCAAGATCATTGCCGGAGTGCGGTATTTTTCACTTAAACTAAACGCCAAAGCCGGCATTTCATACAGTTCCTGTACAGATCCCGGAGTTAGCACGATCAAGTGGTAATCTCCATGGCCTCCGCCTTTTACTGCCTGGAAATAGTCTGCCTGTGAACCGGAAATATTCCCTAATCCAGGGCCTCCCCGTTGTACATTGACTACCAACCCGGGTAATTCACAACCAGCCATATAGGAAAGGCCTTCTTGTTTCAAGCTGACA
>JAQUQP010000209.1 GCA_028716025.1 bacterium
AGCTGTCCCCAAGGCGATCTCGGATGATTGGCGCCTTTGCTCTTGCCACGGCCGCCGCCATGCGGATGGTCCACAGTATTCATCGCGGTACCGCGCACGGTGGGCCTGATGCCCATCCATCTGCTACGGCCTGCCTTACCGATACACATATTCTTATATTCAATATTGCCAACCTGACCGATCGTGGCCAGGCAATTAATACTGACTACTCTCATTTCGCCGGAAGCCAGTTTCAGTTGGGCATGATCGCCTTCTTTGGCCAGTAATTGGGCAAAACTTCCGGCACTACGCACCATTTTCGCCCCTTTACCAGGTTCCAGTTCGATATTGTGGATGATCGTGCCATCGGGAATATTTTTCAGGAAAAGCGCGTTGCCGACTTTCACGTCAGCCTGGTCGCCGCTGGATACCACATCGCCTACCTGTAGTCCTTCCGGCATGACGATATATCTTTTTTCGCCGTCTTTATATTGCAGCAAAGCGATCCGGGAATTGCGATTAGGATCATATTCAACCGCAATTACGGTCGCCGGAATGTTATATTTTTCACGGTAGAAATCTACCATCCGGTACATTCTCTTATGGCCGCTGCCTTTATGCCTGACCGTCAATGTTCCTGAATTATTACGTCCGCCGGTAGAATTCAACGATGCGATCAATGATCTTTCCGGACGGCTCTTGGTAATATCAGAATTATCCATGGTAGTGATAAAACGCCGCGACGCAGTAGTCGGTTTGTAAGTTTTAATACCCATTGCTCTTATGCCCCTTCAAAGAATTTAATTGTTTCGCCGGCTTTAATGGACACAAATGCTTTTTTCCAGTCTGATCTTTTTCCCATAAACATGCCCATCCGGCGGATCTTGCCGCCCATTCTCATGGTATTGACTTTGGTAACTTTAACTTTAAACATTTTCTCCACTGCTTTTTTAACGTCTTCTTTAGTGGCATCAATGTTAACTTTTAAGACATACTTGTTTTCTTTTTCCTTTAACAAGGTATTCTTTTCAGTATTGAGAGGCCCGATGATCACTTGGCTCAAATCTTTCATGTTTATTTCTCCTTGACCCTGGCTTCTAAAATAGCTAAGGCTTCTTTGGTAATGATCAAATGCTTGCATTGCAGGATTTCATAGACATTCAGTTTGGTGGCAGTCGCCAATTCCAGGGACTGGATATTACGTGCTGCCCTGGCCAGGTCGTTGCTTATCGTATCTACGACCAGGAGAGCCAATCCTTTAATGTCCAATTTCTTGAGCATCTGCCCTATATTTTTGGTTTTCGGCTGTGCTAATTCCAGCTTGTCCAGGATGATAATGCCGTTATCCTTGGCTTTCGAGGAAAGAGCAGAAATTAAGGCTGCCTGCTTTTTCTTCGCCGGGACGTCATATTTGTAGCTGCGGGGAAGCGGCCCGAAAATAATACCGCCATGCCGCCACAACGGTGACCGTGAACTGCCAGCCCGCGCCCTGCCGGTATGTTTCTGTTTATAGGGTTTAATACCGCCGCCAGACACATTGCCGCGAGTCTTGGTAGAGGCTGTTCCCAACCGCTTATTGGCTAATTGCATCGTGATCACTTCATGCAATACAGTGGCATTTATTTTTTGGTCAAATAGTTTGGCTGAGAGCGCAATCTTGCCTGTTTTCTCACCCTTAAAATTCAGAACATCTACTTCAGACATACCGTTATCTCCTTTATGAACAAACTATACTAATTTCTTTTTAGAAGGTTTCTTCACTAATTTTTGATCAGTGCTCTTAGCTTTGACCACTACTTTCTTGTGCTTCAAGGCCTTAGTGGTTTTCTTGATCATGACCAAACCTTTATTATTGCCGGGGATCGCTCCCTTGATCAGCATCAGGTTATTGGCAGAATCAATATCCACGATTTCCAATTTGATCGTAGTTCTTTGCACATTACCCATCTGTCCGGGCAAACCTAATCCTTTCAGCACGCGTGAAGGGAAACTGGACGCGCCGATAGAGCCGGGTTTGCGATGGAACATGGACCCGTGGGTAGAACGCCCGCCGGTATAGCCGCATCTCTTAATAACACCGGCATAACCTTTTCCTTTGCTAATACCGGTAACATCCACATAGTCACCAACCTGGAAAATATCCAGCTTGATCTCCTGGCCGACATTATAGGTGTCTACCGCGTCTGTTTTGAATTCTTTTATTATTTCCACCGGTTTCTGATTGGTCTTGGCATAAAAGCCTTTACGGCATTTATTCAGGTTTTTTTCCCTTTTCTCACCAAAACCGAGTTGGATAGCATTATAGGCATCTTTCACCATCACCTTCTTGCCCAATACTACGCACGGACCGGCCTGTACTACGGTCACCGGAACAATTTCTCCCTGGCCATCAAACACCTGGGTCATACCAATTTTTCTGCCGAGTATTCCTTCCAACATGTAAAGCTCCCTATGATTTTATTTCTACATCCACGCCTGCCGGCAGGTTGATCTTCATTAAAGCATCCACCGTATTGGGTGTGGGGTTGATAATATCGATCAATCTTTTATGGATCCTCATCTCGAACTGTTCCCGAGATTTTTTATCGGTATGGGGAGAACGTAATACAGTATACTTACTGATCTTGGTCGGCAAAGGTATCGGTCCGATAATCTTAGCACCAGTCCGCCTGACCGTTTCTACGATTTCCAGTAATGACTGGTCCAATATTTTATGATCGTACGCTTTTAACCTGATACGTATTTTTTCTGCTGACATTTTTTTCTCCCCAGTTTTTTAGAAAGTTTACTCAATTATTTCCGAGACGACGCCGGCCCCGACCGTATGGCCGCCTTCACGGATAGCGAACCGTAGTTCCTTCTCCATCGCTATCGGCGTGATCAACTCTACATCCACCATCACATTGTCACCA
>JAQUQP010000210.1 GCA_028716025.1 bacterium
CTGGTGATGGTATTGGCCAGGAAATAAGCACGGCGACACAGAGAGTATTAGACGCTACCGGCGCAAAGATAAACTGGGATGTGCAGGAAGCTGGCAGTGATGTAATAGAAAAATATGGTACGCCGCTCCCGGAAACAGTCTTAGCGTCCGTGCGTAAAAATAAGGTAGCTCTGAAAGGTCCTCTAACCACGCCGATCGGCACTGGATTCCGCAGTGTCAATGTGGCTTTGCGGAAGGAACTTGATCTTTATGCTTGTCTTCGCCCCTGTAAATCGATCACAGGGGTGAAATCGTTATACAAGGACATTGACCTGGTGGTGGTCAGGGAAAATACCGAGGACTTGTATGCCGGCGTGGAATATGCCAGCGGTTCCCCGGAAGCAGATGAAATAATTAAGCGGGCCAAAGGTAAGATCAGGGCTGGTGCGGCTATCAGTATTAAACCTATCAGCAAAGAAGGCACCCAGCAAATAGTTGAATTTGCTTTTACTTACGCACTCAAACATAAACGTAAAAAAGTCACCGCCGTGACCAAAGCCAACATCATGAAATACACTGATGGTTTATTCCTGGATACAGCCAGGGAAGTGGCTAAAAAATACCCACAGGTAGAATATGAAGAGCGGTTAGTGGATAATATGTGCATGCAATTGGTGCAAAAGCCGGAATTATATGATGTCCTGGTTTTGCCCAACTTATATGGTGATATATTGTCAGATTTGTGCGCCGGCCTGGTCGGAGGATTGGGTGTTGCCCCGGGTGCGAATTTTGGCAAGGATATTGCTGTTTTTGAGGCGGTTCATGGCAGCGCGCCAAAGTATAAAGGCATGAATAAAGTGAATCCAACAGCGCTTATTCTCTCCGGTGCCTTGATGCTGGATTATCTCGGAGAAAAAGAAAAAGGCGACCAGCTTTATAAAGCTGTGATGAAAACGATCAAAGAGAAAAACGCGGTTACATATGATCTGGGCGGGACTGCCGGCACCAGCCAGATGACCGATGAAATAATTAAAAATCTCAAGGGCTGAATATGAAGAAAAAAATTACTAATAAAATGTCGTATAAGGAAGAAGCCATAGCACTGCATAAAAAGCTGCGGGGCAAAATTTCGGTGGTCAGTAAGAGTCCGGTTAATAAAGACACCATCAGCCTGTTATATACTCCAGGCGTGGCAGAACCTTGCCGCCTGATAGCAGTCAAAAAAGAACTGGTCTATGATTATACTTCCCGGCATAATATGATCGCTATAGTGAGCGATGGCAGCGCTGTCCTGGGATTAGGGAATATCGGCCCAGAAGCCGGCTTACCGGTTATGGAAGGGAAAGCTATCCTCTTTAAGACTTTTGGCGGGGTGGATGCTTTTCCGATATGCCTGGCGACCCAGGATACGGAAGAGATCATTAAAACAGTAAAATATTTGGCTCCGAGTTTTGGCGGGATAAACCTGGAAGATATTTCAGCGCCGCGCTGTTTTGAAGTGGAAAGAAGATTGATCGAGGAAACCGATATTCCTATCTTTCATGATGACCAGCATGGTACCGCAGTTGTCGTGCTGGCCGGATTGATCAACATTTTTAGAATGGATAAACGCAAGATAGACCATGTCAGAATTGTGATCAATGGCGCTGGTGCAGCCGGTATAGCCATAACCAAGTTTTTGTTGAAGTACGGGTTTAAACATATTATCCTGTGCGACCGGCATGGGGCGATATATGAAGGCCGCGCGGAAGGTATGAACCCGATCAAAGATGAAATGGTTAAACTCACCAATCTGGATAAGGAAAAAGGTGAATTAAAAGATGTGATCAAAGGCGCTGATGTGTTTTTAGGTGTTTCTGTAGCTGACGCCCTGACCGCAGATATGGTCAAGTCAATGGCTAAAGACCCGGTAATATTTGCTATGGCTAACCCTGATCCGGAGATATTGCCGCCGGCAGCTAAAAGCGCCGGGGCGAAATATATTGCCACAGGCCGCAGTGATTTTGCTAATCAGATCAATAATGTCCTGGCCTTCCCCGGTATTTTCAGGGGGACACTGGCGGTGCGGGCTGATATGATCAATGATGAAATGAAAATAGCAGCCAGTTTGGCGATCAGCAGTCTTATACCGGATAAAGAATTAACTCCGGATTATTTTATTCCCAAAGCCTATGACCTGCGGATCGCTCCTAAAGTGGCCAGGTTTGTGGCTGAAGAAGCGATCAGGACTGAAGTAGCCAGGATCAAAAAATCCGGCGCGCAGGTAGAAAAAGAAGCCAGAAAACTAATAGGCCTGAAATGAAGAAGATAGCAGCTAAGGTTATTACCGAGAAAATAAAATCAGCATATATAAACTCATGTGTAGTTGCTGCTCCGGAATTATTATCACTGCTGAAAAAAGCGGTCCAGAATGAAACCAATAAAAACGCCAGGAATGTACTAAGATTGATCCTTGAAAATTGCCGTATCGCTGATAGCAAGGAGCGACCGATCTGCCAGGATACCGGAATGGCTGTAGTCTTTGCGGAAATAGGACAGAATGTGCTTATTACCGGTGGGGATCTGGAACAGGCGATACATAAAGGAATAGGACTTGCCTGCGGTGAAGGATATTTGAGAGCGTCAGTCTTAGATCCGTTGAGCAGAAAAAATACCGGTAATAATACCCCGGCAGTGATCTATACCAAAATAGTCTCCGGGAATGCTTTAAAATTAACAACGATCCCGAAAGGTTTTGGCAGCGAGAATATGGGTCAAGTGAAAATGCTCAGGCCTGGCGCAGGGATCGCAGGTATCATAGAATTTGTTACAGAAGCAGTCAAAAAAGCAGGAGCCAATCCCTGTCCACCGATGATCATTGGCGTAGGAATAGGCGGGACC
>JAQUQP010000211.1 GCA_028716025.1 bacterium
AGGCGGATAATAACCCCTGGCTGTACCATTTGGATACAGCAATGTATTTCGGCCAATAATAGTTCCCGGCGTGGTCACACTGTTACATCCTGTTTCCACCCCATCAGCAAGGATAGCGCCAAATTTTCTTAGTCCTGTTTCATACTTCTTACCGTCAATAGTTAAAACAACTTTTGATTCAAGGATCTTCAGGTTAGCCAGTTTGGTGCCTGCCCCCAGGTTCACCTTACCCAAAATACTATCCCCGATATACGCAAAATGGCCAGCCTTGCTTTCGCCCAGCATTACGGCTGACTTCATCTCTGTAGTATGCCCTACTACGCATTTGTCACCAACCAGGACATTGCCCCGGATATATGCCCCTTGCCTGACTTCAGTATTATCGCCGACAATTGTTGGTCCCTTGATCATCGCTCCCGGCTCTATCACCGTACCCTGGCCGATATATATCTCATCATCCATCAGGCTTACTCCGGCATATATTATAGTGGCTCCCTGGAGTATTTTGTTATCCATCATGACGATACTTTTAGCGGCATTAATGGTAAATCCGAATCTCAAGACCTTCCCCTCAAAAATAACAATATCCTGGTCGATAAAGGATTTTCCCCTTCTTACTTCCGCCACATTTGGTTTAATATTTTCCCGGATGTATGATGGCAGGTTTTTGAGCCCTTCCCAGGCATACTCAGCATGATCAAAAAGCTCTTTAAGCTTATGCCCTTCAAGATCAAATAAATCCTCCGGTCTCAACATAACCGACTCCTTCTAGACATTATTTATTCTTTTTGAAGACTAACGTGCCATCCTTGGCATCGATATCAATATGGTCTTTTTCTTTTATTTCACCGGATAATATTTTAGTTGCTATCGGGTCCTGGATCAACCGCTGGATAGTGCGTTTTAGCGGCCGGGCCCCATAGAGCATATCAAATCCTTGTTCGATCATCAGGTTCTTGGCTTTATCAGAGATGGTTATTTTGATATTCTTTTCCTGGAGCTTTTGTTCCAGTTTCTTTAATTGGATCTCAATGATATTTTTGATATTCTGCTTGGACAGGTTGTGGAAAATAATTATTTCATCCAGGCGGTTCAGGAACTCAGGCTTGAACTGCTGGCGCAAAGCGTCCATGACCCTTTTACGCATCTCTTCCTCATTGGTACCCATCAGTTCTTGTATAAACTGGCTGCCGATATTAGAGGTCATGATAATGACGGTATTTTTAAAGTCCACGGTCCGCCCCTGCCCGTCGGTCAAACGCCCGTCTTCAAGGATCTGCAGGAAAATGTTAAAAACTTCAGGATGAGCTTTCTCGATCTCATCAAACAATAGTACGGCATATGGCCGGCGGCGCACTGTTTCTGTCAGCTGCCCGCCTTCTTCATACCCGACATATCCCGGGGGAGCGCCGATCAACCGGGCTACGCTGTGCTTTTCCATATATTCACTCATGTCGATACGGACCATGGCTTTTTCGTCATTAAAAAGGAATTCAGCCAGCGCCCTGGCCAGTTCTGTCTTGCCTACCCCGGTTGGTCCCAGGAAAATAAATGAACCTAAGGGACGATTGGCATCCTGCAAGCCAGCCCTGCCCCGGCGGACAGCATTGGCGATCGCGACTATAGCTTCATCCTGGCCAACTACCCGTTCTTTGATCTTATCTTCCATATGGACAAGTTTTTGCAGTTCACTTTCCATCATTCGCGAAACCGGTACGCCGGTCCATTTACTCACTACTTCCGCTATATCTTCCATATCTACTTCTTCTTTGAGCATCTTCTGGTTCTTTTGCAGGTCTACCAGTTTGGTATTGTCTTCATCCAGTTGTTTCTGCACTCCAGGCAGGGTCCCGTATTTGATCTCCGCAGCTTTGCCCAGGTCGCCATTACGCTCCGCTTTCTTTTCTTCCAGCTTCATGCTTTCTATTTTTTCTTTAGCTTGCCTGATCCTGCTGATAAGTTCTTTTTCTTTCTTCCAATGGGTCTTTAATACGGCTGATTTTTCTTTCAGGTCAACCAGTTCTCTTTCCAGGTTAGCCTGCCGTTTCTTGCTGCCATCGTCTGATTCTTTTTTTAAGGCTTGTTTCTCGATCTCTAATTGCCTGATCTTTCGTTCCACTTCATCAATCTCAGTCGGCATGCTGTCGATCTCGATATGGAGGCGCGAAGCTGCCTCGTCTATCAGGTCGATAGCCTTATCTGGCAGGAAACGGTCAGTGATATATCGGGAAGACAAGGTAGCCGCGGCTACGATCGCCTCGTCTTTAATTTTTACGCCGTGATGGACTTCATAGCGTTCTTTCAGTCCCCGTAAGATTGCTATCGTCTGCTCTACTGTCGGTTCACCGGCCAGGATCGGCTGGAACCTGCGCTCCAGGGCAGCGTCTTTTTCTATATGTTTATGATATTCATCGATCGTTGTGGCGCCTACTGCCCGTAGTTCCCCGCGGGCCAAAGCTGGTTTCAGCATATTACTGGCATCAATAGCGCCTTCTGCCGCTCCTGCCCCAACCAGGGTATGCAGTTCATCGATAAACAGGATGATCTGTCCGGCACTGTCAGTCACTTCTTTGAGCAAAGCTTTCAGGCGGTCCTCGAACTCACCGCGAAATTTCGCACCGGCGATCAAAGCGCCAAGATCTAAGGCCACCAATTGCTTATTCTTTAAGGTATCTGGCACATCACCGCTGATAATGCGCTGCGCCAAACCTTCAACAATGGCAGTCTTGCCGACCCCTGCTTCACCTATCAGCACGGGATTATTCTTGGTACGGCGCGATAATACTTGGATCACCCGTCTAATTTCATCATCCCTGCCGATCACGGGATCTAATTTGCCTCTTCTGGC
>JAQUQP010000212.1 GCA_028716025.1 bacterium
TACAGAGATAGTTTTTGCCGTGGCTATTTTCACTATTGTTATACTTATTTTGCTGCAATCTTTTTCCGACCTGAACAAGAACATCATCAAGAGCCAGCAGTATAATGAGTTGCAGCGTTTAACTTCCATCAGCCTATCTGAAATGTCCAGCCAATTAAGACAAGCTATTTCGGTCAGGACTACCCAGGCAAATGATATCACGGTCGGGCAGAATTTCTTTTTCCAGCCGACTGCCGGTAACCAAGTCGTGATCTTTGTGCCTAAACTGACCAATCCGGGAGACAATGCCGTAGCTGACCGGATAACGTATTCGGTCCAAACCTTCAATGGATTACAACGGCGCCTGGTACAGCAATTGACTACCTTTACCCGGGATGCCGGTAATAATGTGGTCGTAGACACTAATTATCCTGTGATACCGATAATCATCAATATGGAAGCATATCGTTCTAATCCAACAGCTGAACACAACAGCAGCATGGAGTATTTATTCAATGATCCCCATTACCAGTATGAATCTGTTTCTATGTATTGGGATCATGATCCCAATCCGGTCAGGCCCCGCGGGGTTATGGCTATCGGCATCACCGCGGGTGCGCAAAGCGCCATTTTTAGAAGCTCCTATTCTGCCAGTACAGTGATCACTTCCAGAACAATTTCAGGGGTGCCCCGCTAATGAAACTTAATAACCGTGGACAAATGTTGATCGTGATCAGCGTAATAATATCGATCGTATTCGCTACTTTTGTTTTTACTCTCTATTACATGACTAAAGTAAATATGACCGCCAGTGTCCATGACCGGCTGGCCGCGCGGGCGATCGAGGTATGCGATGTAGGTATCAGCCAGGTGATCGGTGATATTCACCGGCATAATATAGACATGTCCTTATTGCCATTTACTACTTCGTATGCTATTGTCAAATATCCTGATGCTGATAAGACAGAAGGGGTGGAGGCCAGATTAAACGAAGTGCCGGATATCAATGATGTTGATGGTGATGGCGATACTACTGATCCGGAAACAGACCTGGCTGGAAATACTGTTTACCAGATCGATTCGCGGTCTTGGGGTTCATTATTCTCAGGTGAAAAAATTGTAAAAAGGCATGTAGCCGCCAGGATCGCCATAGTCAACCTGGCCAGGTATAATCTTTTCTACCGGAAGAATGATATTTGGGCCAATAGCTCGACTTTGGGCAGCGGACAGCCGATAATGCTGGACGGCCCTTATCATACTAATGGTAATTTGGAGCTTGGTGGAGTTATTTATTTCAATAACCAGAACCTGCCGATCAATCCAGGCAGTAATAATATGCCGGGCGGGACTGCCAATGCCGCTTACAACCAAAGCTATACGGTAATGTGCGCGGGGCAGATATTGCTGGCCGGAGGATACGCATCAAATAATACGTACAGCCAAAATAACCAGATAGCCCGCCTATCATCAAACCCGGCTTATAGTGTTCTGCCTAATGCCACCCGGCCAAGAGGTACCTGGTTTGACGGTGCCCATAGCGGCTTTCAAATACAACTGCAAGATCTTGATTTTGTGAAATATCAGGCTTTGGCCCAGGTTATTATCGAAAAGGATAATTTGCCTGAATTCAGTGTTTATGGCATTAACCATACCAGCACCGGATTGGTCATCGCTAACGGGGCAGGAGACCAGACTATCGATATTGATCTTTCCCATCTGGGCAAAGGTACAAACAAGGACATCTGTTTTGGGTCGGTTAATTACCAGAATGCCTTGAGCAGCTATTACGGGCTCATCATTTTTGTGAACGGGCCAGTCTCAGTTCATGGGAAAATAGCAGATTGTCCCGGAGCCAATAATAATAAGAAGATCACCATTATCAGTACTGATTCGATCGATATTATCGGAGATGTGTTATATTCCCAGGACCCATACATGCAAATATTGGATTCTTTCCCCGATGCCGCTTCAGTAGCCGCCTGGAGTATCGACACCGTTCATGCTATCGCCGCCCTGGACCGGGTTACGTCTCCGTCCAGTATTTTTACCGGCGCCCCTTATAAGAATGTGGATGGTTCATGCATGCGGGCGCAGATCCAGAAAACTCCCGGGGCTTCTGAGCAGGCTGTTTTTAAAAAGCATTTCAGTATCGTGCCGCCACCGGCCGGGATCAATAATAGCAAAATATATTTTAATGTTCGGGGAGACAGTGCTGGAGATGATGCTAAGATCACTATACGACTCATAGACAATGCCCATAACGTTATTGATGAAGTAGGCCCGGTAAATGTAGATGAAAATTGGAAGCGGATCGTCCTGTGCGATAATACGTCAGCCCTGACCTTGGCGCAGATCAATTCTTTTAATAATCACCCGCATCCTAATTTGGAGATAATTTTTACCGCTTTTGATACTAATTTACATACTTTCTATATTGATGAACTGTGTTTCGCTTTTGGCAAAAGTTATCCGATAGATCCGGCCACGGTTAATCCGACCAACGACGCTATCGCTCTTATTTCACAAGATAACCAGTTTGAAAACGCTTTTTATTTATCACCCAGCAATAACCCATATACCAATAATATGTACGCGGACAACATTAAATATTTCGCGGTTAACGGCGATTACCGGATCTCCGGGAATTGCTACCGGGACTTGCGCATTGATGCCTTTATCTATACGTCTCTTGAAGATACCATGTTCACAGTGCACACAAATCAGTGGCTGGATATGTACACCCAGTTCGGTTCTACCTGTTCCAGCGTGGGCGGTACGGTCCGGGCGCCGGTATTCAACAATACTTTCGATCCCAATTTGGCGAATAATGTGTCCAAAGCCATACCTGTC
>JAQUQP010000213.1 GCA_028716025.1 bacterium
CGCTAAATCCACCGCCACCGCCAAAGCCGCTGCCGCCGCCAAAGCCACCGCCAAAACCTCCCCTGAATCCGCCGCCGCCAACGTTATACCACCCGCCGCCGCCCAAATTTATGATCACTAAAATAACTATTATAACCAGCAGGATAAAAGCCAATTCAATGGTCTTGGTGGTCTTGCGGGAAACAACCTGCGTGTTTGAATTTTCCGAAATAACGCTTTCTATTGCACTGAGGGCTTCTTTAAGCCCGGTATCATATTCTTCTTTCTTGAAATGAGGCACAATAGTCTGGGAAATGATCTGCGAACATACGGCGTCACTCAGGACAGCTTCTAAACCATACCCCACTTCGATCCTGACCTTCCGGTCATTTTTAAAAATAACAATGATAACGCCATTATCTTTGCCTTTTTGGCCGATCTTCCATTTTTCCGCCAAGCGGATGGAAAAATCTTCCAGATTGTCACCTTCTAACGAAGGGAAGGTAGCGACTACAACCTGGACACCGCCAGTCTGGATTTCAATATTAGTTAGGAATTGGGACAGTTCCATTACTGTCTGGCTGGAAAACATCCCGGCATTGTCATTGATCCGGCTGACTGGTTTATCCGGTACCTCCAGCGCAAAAGCGGTCGCACAGAAAAATGATAGGAATCCTACTAATAGAAGTTTAAAAATTATTTTACTGTTAGGCATGCTCTCTCTTTCAGCATTTAGCATTAGTTAGAATTTAACTGCCGGCGCTTTAGCTGCTTCTGGTTCACTTTCAAAATAGGCCTTGTTCTTAAAGCCAAATATCCCGGCAATAAAATTGTCCGGGAATTGTCTGATACTGGTATTATATGCTTGGGCTGTATCATTGTACCGTTTGCGCTCAACCGTTATACGGTTCTCTGTTCCTTCCAGTTGGCTTTGTAAAGCCAGGAAATTCTCATTAGCCTTTAAAGTCGGATAATTCTCAGCCACTACTAAGAGCCGGCTCAAGGCTCCGCTTAAACTGGCCTGGGCTTTTTGAAATGATTGCAGTGCCGCCGGATCATTGATCAATTCGGCATCAACTTTCAACTGTCCAACCCCGGCCCGGGCTGAAGTTACTTCAATAAAAACATCTTTCTCATGTTTGGCATATCCTTTGACTGTTTCCACCAAATTAGGGATCAGGTCCAGTCGCCGCTGATAGACATTTTTTACCTGGGCCCAGGCATTCGTAACTGCTTCGTCTTGTTTGACCAAATTGTTATATTTGCCGGCAATAGCTAAGCCAACAAGCACCAAAATAATAATTACTACTGCTAAAGCTAGTAATATTTTTTTCATAATTCCTCCCTTATAGCTTAATATGTGAGATTATTTTACAGTAATAAGGCGAGTATAGCTTTTTGCACGTGTAACCGGTTCTCTGCCTGGTCAAAAGAAATATTTTGCTGACTGGCCATTACTTCGTCAGTTATCTCTTCGCCCCGGTGTGCCGGTAAGCAGTGCATAACCATGTAACCAGGATTAGCTTTGGCTAAGAGCCTGCTGTTTAACTGGTAGGGTTTGAATATTTTTAACCGCTCTTCCCGTTCCTGTTCTTTGCCCATACTGGTCCAAACATCAGTATATAGAATGTCGGCAGCGGTCGCAGCTGCTTGCGGATCATTGGTCAACTCAATCTTGGCTCCTGAACCGGCCGCCAATTCCTGAGCGTCTTTAATGATCCCCTTATCCGGTTCATATCCCGGCGGTATGCATAATACCATATGCAATCCCAACTTGCCCGCAATAACCGCCAGCGAATTAGCCACATTATCTCCGTCGCCAAGATAGACGATCTTCAAACCCGCGGCTTTACCCTTCTTTTCAATAATGGTAAAAATATCAGTAAGCGCCTGGCAAGGATGTGATAAGTCAGTCAGGCCATTGATGACCGGAATAGTAGCATGCTCAGCCATTTCCAGGACATCCTTATGGCTATAGGTGCGCATCATAATACCATCCACATAACGGGAAAGGGTCTTCGCGGTATCATGTATCGATTCCCCACGCTTTAATTGCATGTCCTGAGTGCTCATGAACAACGCATGTCCGCCCAATTGCAGCATACCCACTTCAAATGACACCCGGGTGCGGGTAGAAGACTTGGCAAAGATCATAGCCAGGCTTTTACCTTTTAAAGGGATATATTCCTCCCCTTTTCTCTGTTTTTCTTTTAATGCGCGCGCAGTCGCAAAAATCTCTTCAATTTCCGCAACGCTTAAATCTAAGATCGAGATCAAGTCTTTACTTTGCACGAATTACATCCTCCAACTATCCTGCTCCACTCTCAGTCTAGATCTGGCAGAGGGCTTTCTTTTTCCACTGGCAATCCACGCAGAGAGCAAAACGATTTTGTTTCTGACAAACTTTACGAGCTTCTTTTTCATTAATATATTGCCCGTAGGCTATATAATATTCTTTCCCGCCCATTTCTTGATGGCTCATTATCAACTGCACCCAATAAAATTTCCCCTTACGGAGAACAAAACATCCTTTTTTTGAGGGCATAGCGCCTCCCTATTAAAGCTACTAATATGTTTTTTAGTATATCATATCTAGCGTCCGCTAAGCAATCCTTTTCGAATAGTAAAAACTGATGAACGCATTAGCAAGAACCAAAGCTCCCAAGCCATAGCAAGCGCCAAATACGCCCCATAAAGGGATCAACATCAAGTTCACAATGACTGTACCCAACCAAGCTCCCAGCAGATCCATGGCATAAAAAAGCCCCGGCCGGCGCTTGATCAAACAGCATAAGGGAAAGATCGTTCCCACCCAAATCCCATCTAG
>JAQUQP010000214.1 GCA_028716025.1 bacterium
CCCTGGTCGGAATAAGGAAATTCATGCGCATCGTACCGATGGTCGTGATCCCCATATTTTTCATCAGGGCTTTCCGTCTGCCGAGAGCTTCAATGACCGCCCCCTGGTAACCCTCATCTACCTCGATTAGTACTTCTTCCACCGGTTCCAGGATCTCACCGTCAATTTCCCTCATGATAACTTTGGGCGAGGAAACTTCCATTTCATAGCCTTCCCGGCGCATGGTCTCTATCAGGATGGACAAGTGCAGCTCGCCCCGGCCGGCGACTTCATATTTCTCGCTCCCCGGGACGGGTTTGATCTTGATTCCTACATTGGTCAGTACTTCATGTTCAAGTCTTTCTTTAATATGGCGCGAAGTGAGAAAACGTCCGCCGTCTTTGCCTGCCAGCGGGCTGGTGTTGTGCGAGAAGACCATGGAGATAGTCGGTTCATCGATCTTAATGGTCGGCAGGGCCTCCGGATTATCTATGCTGGCCAGCGTCTCGCCAACGTTCACATTCTCCATGCCGGCGATCATGATAATGTCACCCGCTTCCGCGTTGTCCACCTCTACCTTTTTTAAGCCCTTATATTTTAGTATCTTGGTCACCTTGGCTTGCCTGACTTTGCCGTCCATCTTAACCAGAGCCATCTGCTCACCGGTCTTGATCTTGCCGTGGACAATGCGGCCGATGGATATCTGGCCAATATAAGGGTCATAATCCAGCATCGTGATCAGCATCTGAAAAGGCTTGTCCGGATCAGCGACAGGCGGCAGGACGCGGTGCAGGATGGTATCCAACAGGGGCTTCATATCCTTGCCTTCGTCTTCCATATCCAGCTTGGCGATGCCTTCCTTTCCCGACGCAAACACGATAGGGAAATCCATTTGCTCATCCGTGGCATTAAGCTCGTCGAACAGATCAAAGGTCATATCCGAAACTTCATGGGGACGAGCGTTGGGCCGGTCGATCTTATTGACGACGAGAATAGGTTTGAGATGCAATTCCAGGGCTTTCTTGGAAACGAATTTTGTTTGCGGCATGGGGCCTTCCTGCGCGTCCACCAGCAGGAGTACACCATCCACCATTTTCAGGATCCGCTCTACTTCACTGCCAAAATCAGCATGGCCTGGAGTATCCACAATATTGAACTGGACTCCTTTATAAATAAAGGAGGCATTTTTTGAAAAGATAGTGATGCCGCGTTCTTTTTCCAGTGGGTTTGAATCCATGATCGTGGTTTCGCCATCTTTAAAATTATAGGCCCCGGTCTGTTTGAGCAGAGCATCCACCAAGGTCGTCTTACCATGGTCCACGTGGGCGATAATAGCGACGTTGCGTACATCTTTACGGCGTTTCTGGTTAGGCATTCGAATCCCTTCAATTTGAATCATACCCGCCAAAGAGCTCTGGCGGGTTATCCGCTAAAAAACGGATAAAATAAAATGGTTGGGCATTTCACCCAACCATAAAAGTATCCCGACTATTTATCTTGGTAGGTTAATAGTACCTGACTTTACGAGTTTTGTCAACCAATATTACTTATATTGCTTAGCGATTTCCACGGCTTTAGTTATAATTTCTTCTTTCTTGATCCCGCCGGTTTTGACCGAGAATGAAGAAACCACTTTGCCTTCTTTAGCTTTTATTTTGTCGCTCAAGCCCTGGATGGCTTCATCTGACTTGCTGCCGCCCATAGTCACAAAAACTACTACTGGTTTCCCTTTAAGTTCAGCCTGTTCAATATAAGCATTGATCTCCGGAGCCGCTTTTCCCGCCCAGACAGGCGCCCCGATAAAAATACGGTCATAGTCCTTCAATAGCACATTAATCGTTTTGATAGGCCAGGATTTACCTCTTTTAGCGGCAAAAGAGCCGGAAAAATAAATCTTAAGCTTACCTGTTTTCTCCGCGTCTTCCACTTTTAGGATATCAGCGCTAATCTCCGAGGCTATGGTTTTAGCGACCAATTCAGTATTACCGGTATATGAATAGTAAACGATCAAGGTTTTCATCTTTTTGACCTCCTTTTTTTCTGCTCCGTCCAACAACTGAGGAGTATGTACAGCCGTGCCAGCCAGCAGTAACAATAGGACTTGAGTTAAGATTTTTTTCATAATCTTTATCCCTCGTTAGAGACGTTTTGATACCGGGAGAGCGACCCGGATAAGCTGTTCTATTTGGCGCACATCTTTGCGTTGCTCGGGAGTGGCAAAAGCGATAGCATGCCCGGGATGGCCGGCACGTCCTGTACGGCCGATACGGTGCACGTAATTTTCCGCTTCATCCGGCAAGTCATAATTTATGACCACTTCTATACCCACCACATCTATGCCTCTGGCTGCAATATCTGTCGCTACCAGTACGCGATAACGTCCTGACTTGAATCCGGCCATAGCCTCTTGCCGCTGGCCAAGAGTGCGGTCAGAATGAATTTCCGCGGAGTTATACCCCATACTCCGCACATGCCTGGCAATCTTTCTGGTGCCATGCTTAGTCCGGCAAAATACCAAAACTGAGCCATGGTACTGCGCCAATACTTTTTTTAGCAGTTCTGACTTTTCTTCTTTCCGGACAAAAAATAGTTCATGCGTGACTTTTTCCGCAGCTGTCCCGGCTCTGGCCATTTCCACTCTTACCGGCAGTTTCATATGATGTGTGGCGATCTTGACGATCTCCTGGGGCATAGTCGCAGAAAACAACATGGTTTGCCTTTCCCGGGGAACGTTTCTCAAGATCCGCTCTATCTGGGGGGCAAAGCCCATATCCAGCATGCGATCCGCCTCATCTAACACTAATATAG
>JAQUQP010000215.1 GCA_028716025.1 bacterium
CTTGGCAGTGTTGACGCAAATATTATGTTTTGCGGCAAGATCCATTAAATTACAGGCTACCACTACCGGGAAACCAAGATCAATCAGCTGGAGCACCAGATATAAATTTCTTTCCAGGTTGGTGGCATCTACGATCACTACTACCACATTGGCATGCCCCTCGAATATTTCCTGCCGGGCCACGAACTGATCCTCAGAAACAGATCCCAGTGAATAGGTCCCGGGAAGGTCTATAATACCCATATAAATATTCTGGTATTTTGCCATACCGACATTTAGGGCGACTGTTTTGCCGGGATAGTTGGCAGTAACCGCGCCTAATCCTGTCAAGTGATTAAAGACAGTTGATTTGCCCACATTAGGATTGCCGACCAAGGCAATAGTAAAGCTGGTCTGCTGTTTGATCTTTTGTATTTCTGACTGGTAATTATTCATGTTCATATTTTTTCACCCAGATCGATTCGGCGATCTTTTTACCAAGGGCATAGGTCGCTTCACCGACTTTAATCATGATCGGCCCGTCAAAAGGAGCTTTTTCTTCAATACGTATTTTTATTTTAGGCAGTAAGCCCAGCGTAGCCAAATAGCAAAGAAGTTTCGGGTCTTCATCTGTTATTTTCACTATTTTAGCTTTGTCATTCTTTTGCAGGGTATCAAGCGGATATGACCGTTCTTCTTTAATATGGCCTTTAGCATCAGGAAGAGGATTCCCGTGCGGACAGGTTTTTGGTTTTCCCAACACCTCGTATAATTTATTACCGACCACTTTGGAGATACCATGTTCTATTTTATGGGCTTCTTCATGCACTTTTTCCCATTTCAGTCCTAGTTTATCAACCAGAAACCGCTCCGCCAACCGGTGACGTCTCACTACATCAACGGCAATATTCTTCCCTTTAGGCGTAAGGACTACGCCTTTATAAGGGGAATGCTTCACCAGCTCGTCTTTGGACAGCTTTTTCAGGTTTTCAGAAACCGAGGCCGGGGAGATATTAAGATGCTGGGCGATATCCTGCGTGGTTGGAGTTTTCCCCTCTGATTCAAGGTGGAATATTGTTTCCAGGTAGTCTTCTTGGTTCTTTGTCGCCATATTAGGAATCCTTATTATAATTATTAGGTATACCTAAATATACATATAAACCGGGATTCTGTCAAGCAAAATAAAAACTCCCGTATTCAATACGGGAGTAGTTATCTTTAGCACCGCTAAAATTATTCCGCTGTTTTATCAAGCTCCAGTTTTTTTAATATATCTTCTTTTAGCTGCTTAGCAACATCCCTAAAGGCTTCGGATAGCTCCGCTCCCGCGTCACCAGCTTTAAAATTATACATATTATAAGTATTAGTCGCTTCGGATGCCTCGGTAAACGATTTTAAGATTTTACCGGTCTTATTGTCTTTTATTTTTAAGGTTATCTCGGCTTCACCCTTAATAGTATAGGTAGGAGCGCCAAAAATCTGTAAAAGGCTCAAGATTGGAATGAAGGATAACGGGCTAGGCGTAGCTTTCCATTTAAACCTATTGATAGTGCCGCTGATCACCAGGTCATCTTCCGCTTTCTTGCGATTATGGATCTCGGTAAATATCTCTGAATCTTTAAAATCTTCCAGCAACTTGGCTGTCACTTTTTCCGGAAGATCCTTAATGCTTTTAGTATTATCAACATCGTCCTTTGGCCGGTTGTCTTTTAACATAACCATACCCGCTGTTTTGTCAATTTTATTATCAGAAGCAGTTAAGGACGGCTGATATTGAAATGGCACATTCCCGTTCAAGCTGGCGCAGCCAGATAAAAGCAAGATGCTTAAGAGTATCAGGTAAATTGCTTTTCTATTCATTTTATCTCCCCTCTCTATTTGATGCTTTACTGCTAATAATACTTCAGATCATATTTTTAGGCAAGTTCTTTCCTCATAAAATCCAGGAGCGCCTGCATGATCCTTAAAGGGCTGGGTGGACAGCCGGGGATATGCAATGCCACCGGCACAATCTCATTAATTTTATTATCAATATAGTATGATCCTTTAAATAGCCCCCCATCTAAAGCGCAATCGCCAACTGTTATGACAAATTTCGGCTCAGGCATGGCAGCGTAAGTCTTTTTCAGGGCGATCTCCATATTTTTAGATAGCGGCCCGGTCACCATCAGGGCGTCAGCATGCCGTGGTGAAGCTACAAAATTAATACCAAACCTTTGCAGGTCATAAATAGGATTGTTCGCGGCAATAATTTCTGATTCACAAGCGCCGCAGGAGCCGGTATCCACTTCCCGGATATGCAATGACCGGCCAAACACCCGGCGAATCTCTTTTTTCAGCTCTAATCCTATAGATTCGAGCGTAGTGGCTTGTTCCGGTTTTATTGCTGCCCGGGTCATTATTTTTTTTAATAATCTGGTTTTAAGTATAGTGAACATATAAGTGTCTCGCCTTTAAAGGTCATTCCCTGCATAAGATAAGTCAAAACTTTTATTACAGAGCGGGAAATCAGGAATAATTTCTCCCATTACCGCGTAAGATAATCCCGGCCAGTTATGAAAAGACGGGTCTGTGATCTTACATCTTTCAATGATCCCGTCAGGATTAGTTTTTAACCAGTAAAGCACCGGGCCTCGCCATCCTTCACTGTAACCCAGAGCGCTTCCACTTGCGGGGTTGAACTTATTATCTATGGTTTCAGCTGGGTTGGCTTTGGCAACAAAACCAGCGATCAGGCGTTCTGACTCTTTGAATTCCTCAATTCTTACTCTTAACCTGGCTAAGACATCCCCGGCTT
>JAQUQP010000216.1 GCA_028716025.1 bacterium
TTTAGCAATTTCCCGTTGGCCCGGTGAATGATTTATGGCGATCTCTTTTAAAATAACTAATTCTTTCTCGTTTACTTCCATAAAGTCTTTCGGCTCCAGCTATCTTTTTTCGTTCTGGCTTAAGTATTCTATGAACACGGCTATTACCGCTCCCAGTAGAAGGCCCACCAAGCCGCCGATCACTGTATTCTTCATTACTTTAGGGCTGACCGGGAAAGGTGCTGCATAAGCTTCCCTGACGATCTTAACCAATCCCGGATCTTTAGTGTAGCTGATGCTTAATTCGTCATTTTTCTGGGAAATCAGTTTATACGTGTCCCTGGACAGGTCCACTTCCCGGATCAGGTGTTCTTGCTGTATTTTTTCCGCTGAAAACGCTTTATTAGAAGCTTCCAGTTCTTTCTTTAAACTATTGATACTTTCCCGGTAACCGGCCAATTTTTCCTTATCATCGCCAATTTGCAGGATCACATCCACTTTACGCTGCATCAGTTTCATATATACCGGGTTCAATTCTTCGTTGCTTACCTTAAGTCCGTTTAGCTTTTCTGCCTGCTCTTTCGTAATATCTTTACCTAATTGTTGCAGGAACTGGTCATCAGTTATGCTCTTATTAGTAACCAGCTTCGGTTGTTGTTCTTTTAGCTGTTCTTCAATTTGCACTAATAGTTTTTCATTCTCTTTAATAGCTGCCGCCAGGGACCTAAGCATATTCTCATCACTAACGATCTCATAAGTTATGCTGCTGACTTTACTATCTAAAATCCCCAGTTTACTGGTGGCATTGAATTTCTTCAAGGATTCTTCCGCTTTTTCCAGGTTATTTTTCCAGGTTACGAGTTTATCAGCGAATAATTGCTGGGTACGCTTCGTATCACCAAGAGTCCCGGTTTCTTCAATAAAAGTACTAGCCAGCGTATTGGCGATCTTGATGACTCCGTCGCGGGAAACATAACGGACCGTTAGATCCATCAATGAAGTACCCGGCATGTCTCTCAAGCGGATCATATCTGTTAATTCTTCCGGAGTTAACTTACTGAAAGAAACATCCTGTTTGGACAGCTCTTCGATCACTTTAGCCGCCAAAAAAGGATTGCTTATTAGTTTACTGTACGTAGCCACCGAAAGTGTGGGCATATCGTAAGTTTCTATCTTGCTGGTCAGATCAGCCTTGATAGTAGGATTCGCGGCGATCATAAAGATCACACTGGCTTCATACAATTTGGGAGCCCTAAGATTCACAATGAGCGCGATAATTACCGCGGCCATAGTAACTAGTAAAACAGGTTTCTTCCGTTTCACGATGACGCGGATATAATGCCGCGGATCCATTTCAATTTTATTATTATCTTCCACAGCTATTTTACCTCCCTTTGAACTACGTTCAAATTATGAACATTATAACCCAGAACAGCGTCAACTGTCAATATTTCTCCATAAATTCGGTTACCGTATTGGTTATATACGCCAGTTTTTCTGTGGTTATGCCGGGATAGACCCCGATCCAGAATAAGTTATTCATCACCAGGTCGGTATTATCAAGTTTCCCCACTACCCTGTATTTCATGCCTTGATAGGCTGGCTGTTTGGTCAAATTCCCGCCAAAAAGCATCCGGGTGGCAATCCTGTTCTCCTCGAGATGATTGACTATATCAGCCCGGGTGAACGGCGCTTGCTCTTTTACCATGACCGGGAAGCCAAACCAACTCGGCTCAGAGTGACTGGACGGCCGCGGCAAGATAAAATAAGGTTCGTACTTTTTAAACAGCTTGGACAGGAAAGCGAAATTATGCTGCCGAGCCTTAATAAATGCCGGCAGTTTTTCCAGCTGGGCCACTCCGATAGCCGCCTGCATATCAGTCACTTTCAGGTTATAACCGATATGAGAATACGTGTATTTATGGTCATACCCGAAAGGTAGTTTACCCACCTGCCAGGAAAACCGCCGTTGGCAGGTGTCATCATGGCCCGGTTCGCACCAGCAATCCCGGCCCCAATCCCGGAATGACAGGATCAGACGCCTTAACAATGGATCATTAGTAGCCAGCGCCCCGCCCTCTCCCATGGTTATATGATGGGCCGGATAAAAACTGAACGTCGCTATCTGGCCAAAAGTACCGGTGAACTTACCTTTATATCTCGAACCCAGGGCGTCGCAATTATCTTCTACGAACCACAGTTTATGTTTCCTGGCAAACCGGGAAATTGCTTCAAGATTAACCGGATTGCCCAGGGTATGCGGCACAAAAATGGCCTTGGTTTTTTTAGTCAATGCTTTAGCTAAGAGCTCGGTCCGGATATTATAGGTCCCCAGCTCAACATCGATAAACACCGGCACCAAATTATTTTGGATGATCGGGTTTAAAGTAGTGGGAAAACCGCAGGCGGTAGTGATCACTTCATCCCCGGGTCTAAGCCGCTTTTCCTTCAGTAAAGGAGATGTTAACGCGGAAATCGCCAATAAATTGGCCGAAGAGCCGGAATTGGTCAATAAAGTATATTTCACTTTAAGGAAATCAGCCAGCTTTTGTTCAAATTCCTGGGCATACCTGCCCGCCGTCAGCCAGAAATCAAGGGACGCGTCAACCAGGTTGATCATTTCTTTATCATCATAGATCCGGCCAGCATAATTGATCAGGGTTTTACCTGGTACGAATTTCTCCCGGTTTTTACCGGTTTGGTGAAAAGCTTTAATTTTTTTTAATATGTTATTTCTTATTTTATTTTCAGCGGCGCTGGTCAATGGCCTGTTCCC
>JAQUQP010000217.1 GCA_028716025.1 bacterium
TTCTGTTTTTGAGGTTTGTCCGCTCGCGCTGCCGTTAATTTGCGGGTAGTAGTTACTCTTAGACGTGGTTATATTGATCCCGGCTTGCTTCAATTTTTCAGTTGCCGATAATAAACTGGGGTTATTCTGCCTGGCCTCACGGACACAATCAGCCCACGTCAGTTCCTGGGCTATGGCGCCATTTACGGTAACCAGCCCAACTATTAAGGTTACCAAAAATATTATTAAGATACTTCTTTTCATTCTGCTTTAACGACCTTTTTGACTAAACTAATAAAAATACCATGTTAGTTATAATATATCGCTTGACCTGTTTTGTAAAGGAGCAATATCCCCTAATTATTGACTTTTAGGATCAAGCGGTCTTTCAGGTCTTTCCGGACCAGGCTGGTCCGGCGGCGGAGCCATAAAACCCTTGGGCATGATCGTTTTAAATTTCTGTTGTTGTTCAGGAGTCAGGTTCTTTTTCATAGTCACTAAATGACTGACAACTATTTTTTCGATTTTTGCCTGCAATGAGGAAATAGCGTCAATTAATTTGTCTGCTTTAACACTGTCGACCGGATCAGTATCCAGCATGGTGAATAATTCTACCCGTTTTTTTCTCAATTCTTTCCTGATCGACTTGATCTCCTGATCAATATTTTTCCGGTCCTGTTCCATAAAATCGACCTGGGCAGCGGTCAGGTTCAGTTCTTTTTGTATTTTTCTTTTATGCCAGTTGTTCTCGCCTGGTCCCTTTCTAAAATCCCTCTTATTGAGCCAGTGACGGCTAAACGTAGCTAAGACCCCAAGATTCAATCCCAGCGAGAGGATCAAAATAATGGCCAATATTTTATTTTTCATCTGTTTAACCTCCGATAATACTATTATAGACCGCTTCAACCTGTTCGTTGGGCATGTCATTGAATTCACTTAAAGATAATTGTTGGACAACCTCGGCGCTAGCTACAGTCTCTTGCTGTGCGGTAGAGCTAAGCATCCCTGAAACCAGGTAATTTCCGGTTAAAGCCATGACGATGAACATGGATAAGGTAGCCAGTACGCTCAGCCATTTTATTCTGCTGCGGGTATGGTCTTGTTCCAGGCGGCTTTGTATCCGCGTCCACAAGAAAGCGGGAGGCTCTTCAGGCATTGTTTTCCTGAGAGGCTCGATCGTTACAGCTGAAACAGCTGCGGCAAAAGCGCGACAGGAGGCGCAATCCCGCACATGGCGATCGATCTCCTGTTTTTCCCGTTCATTGAGTTCACCATCAACATAATCAGTGATAATGATGTCGCGGTACTTATTGCACTTCATTATAACCACCTCTTTTTAAGAGTATCTCCCTGGCCCTTTTCAATCTTGATCTGACCGTATTAATGTTGACCTTTAAGGTTTGGGCAATCTCATCATAACTCAAACCCTGTATCTCCCTTAATACTATACAAGCGCGGTATTCGGGGGTTAGGGTTGCTAATAATTTGTCAACTTGTACTTTCTGGTCGCGCTGTTCCAAAGATGTTTCCGCAGTGTCAGCTGGCCCCGGCAGTTCTGCGCTGATATTTTCATGATATTCAAATTGCCGGCGGCGGTCATACGTTGCTTTTTTCAGCACATTCAGCGTAGTATTGACCGTGATCCTGTAGATCCAGGTTTTAAAAGAAGATTGGAACCGGAAGTCCTGCAGGCTTTTAAACACTTTCAAAAAAACTTCCTGGGTGATTTCCTGGGCATCTTCCCTGTTCCGGGCGGTCCGCAAAGCCACGTTATAGACGAAACTTGAAGCACTTTTATAGATCTCTGCAAAAGCTTGTATATCCCCGGCCGCGGCGTTATGTATAATGTCTGGCGAAATGCTTTGGATATCCATTGTGCTCCTTACACTAATTTAGACAAAGTAGGAAAAGGAAAAGTTTCGCGGATTAACGCAATAAATGCAGGGCAGCACCGGCAATGATCGGGATAGTAAGGTTATCATCCAGGGCAATGGGCAGGGTTTCCACCACAGCAGCGATAAACGCGCTAGACACGATAGCGGTGGCGGTAAGATCAGCGGGGAAAAAGTATTGTTTTAGAATAAAACCCACCAAGGTCGCTATAATAAAGAAAGCGGCGCTACCTTCTACGCTTCTGGGAGGAAATATTTTATGCCGGCCGATCTTTTTTCCGATGATGGCCGCAGTGACGTCGCCAAAGGTCAAAAAACAAAGGGCAGTAATGGCTATTGGTTTATCAAAAAAAATCACGGTCGCCAGTATGCCGCCGATAAAATAGGGCATGCCAGTAATTGTTTTTTTCTCGTTTTTTTTAAAAAATCCCCGGAAGTTCCGCCAGGCCCATTCATTAAATAAAGGATATTTAACCCGCACTAATTCAAACAGCAAAACCAGGACCAGGAGTATGGCCATAATACGGAGAACTATACCCCTGGCCATAAAATAGTATACTACAGGAAAGATCATTCCGCCGATAAAATGAAATAACGGCCGTTTCATATCACTTCTTCCAATGGCCAAACATAAGCGCTGACGCTTCCTTTAGGCATTTTCTTTTTCATATTTTTCAGCGTTTCCTTAATATTAGCCAGATCCTGGTCTTCACAATAGATCAGTAAAGCTGAATTGTATCCTGGCCAGACATTGGTGTCAAGCCTGGGGTCACTGGATTTGCCGGTCCCTAATACTTTTTCCCACTTAGTATAATAATGGATGTCAGCGGCAGACAGGTTATCCATGATCTCCTTTTCCAGCGGCGCATTGTAGACGAAT
>JAQUQP010000218.1 GCA_028716025.1 bacterium
AGCCTGGCCACACCTGCCAGGCTGAATCCAGGAAGGGAGAAGAAAACTCTTCCGCAATGATATCCCTATCGGTCTTAATCCGGGCAGTGGGAACATGATTCGAACTGACATAGACAGAATCGGAAAGGCTATCGAGTTGGCCGTCATTGACGATGAGCTTGACTTCATAGGTGCCGGCCTTGTCTATGGTAAAAGAAGGATTGACGGTAGTGGCATCTACCAGGGTGGCCGTGCTTCCTTCGGGCATGGAAACAAAACTCCACCGGTAATGCAATATGTCGCCTTCCAGGTCATGGGAGCCGCTGCCATCAAGATGCGCGATATCGCCCACATTCCCTCTGATGTTGGCTCCAGATACGGCAACAGGCGGCTGGTTAGGTGTATTAATGCTGATCGCGCTGGAAAGACTGTCCTGCCGGCCATCATTAACGATCAGCTGGACTTCATATTTCCCCACTTTGTCAGGCGTTAAAGACGGAGTGACAGCGCTTGCGTCCTGCAGTTCAGCCAGGCTGCCCTGGGGCTTAGCGAGGAGACTCCAATGATAGGATAAGGCATCATTATCTTCGTCGGTGGATTTGCTGCCATCCAGGCGGACAGCGACCCCTATCGGGGATTGCGTCTTCCCGGTCAGTCTAATGTATTCATACTCGGAATAGGAACCGGCTGGAAAATAGAAGGACCTGCCGCCGATGACTATTTTTTGTGTTTTGCCGTAGATGGCGGCCGGAGCCGTAACGGTCAGAGCTGTTTCATAGTGCGCGCCGTCGCTGCTGCACATGACCGTGAATACTTTCCCTTTGCGGTTGATCTTGAAATAGGTATTATTCACCGGAACGGTCGTTATCTGTCCTGAAGAAGCTCCGATCTGCAAGATGTCTGTGTTTGTGCCATATCCAGCCTGATCAGAGTACCGATAGATGTAAAGGCCAAAGGTTTCGCGGCCATTATTGTTGCCGCTGTTATCCATACTTGGTCGGACGCCGTCTTCCCCGATCCAGATCTGGGTGGATAATCCCCGGCCGGTGGAATTGGGCATATAGTAGTTGATCTTTGTTTCAAAGGTCCAGTCCTCTCCCTGAAAGGGCCGGGCTAACAGCAGGCCGGGATAATAGTCAATGCCTTGCCAGTCTGGGCCTGAGGCATCGTAATATGAACTGTCGTGCTGCATTGCTGAAACATAATATTTAAGGGCTCCATTTTCGACAACGTAACTGCCGTAAGGCCCGCCGGGGCCACCAATCCCCTCCCACCCAGGCCAAATCTCCCAGGCCGGATCCAGTCCGGGAGAGGAAAAGTCATCGACAACCACTTGAGCCTCGGCTACCGCGACTGGAGCATGATTTACCACGTCTATGGCGTTGATGTGCACGCTGCTCGGCGCGCTGTTCTGGACACCGTCATTGACCACTAATTGGATCTCATATGTCCCCGCAATATCAGGAACAATATCCGGCGTGACTGTATCAGCGCCGGTTAAAGCAGCATTGCTCCCCTGCGGCTTTCCTGACAAGGTCCAATGGTAAGTAAGAATATCATTATCAGGATCAGTGGAGGCGCTGCCGTCAAGATTCACGGTTGCGCCAGTCACGACGTTTTGATCCGGACCGGCATTGGCTGCCGGCGGATGATTCGTCGGTTCATTTTCAACTATTCCGCAATATATCGCCCTGATGCGCTTATTGTCACTATCTATAATCTTAACTTTAGCCAAGCCAATAATATGATAAAGTGAAAGGTCTCCAACCCTTTTCCCTTCATCCCATACAGGCACAACTATCTGCTTGTTCTTTAGTTGTTCGATCGCGCTGCGTACGGCAGAGCTGGTTTTTACGCCGGTCAAACCTTTTACCCAGTCACCACAGTTAAGCGCGTGGTCTTCATTATTAAAAGGATTAAGATATGAATCAACTGTTCCCGGAGGGATTAACGCTTTAGCTAGTATGGGCTCTCTTCTGTCACCGGTCCAGGTGAGCCAGCCAAAGTTTCCGGGACCATATCCGTTTAAGATATTTTCAATTATTGAACCAATGCTTAAATTTTGAATATTCTCTTTTTTAAGTGCGATTGGATAAATGCCATCTACTACTTGTGCAGGATTAACAGGCGGGTTTTGGTCCTCCTTAGCTAAAATAGAAGGCACAATTTGCAAATTAAGGAATGATATTATGATTAATGTACTGATAGCGCGCTGCCAAGGACGTAAAAAACGTTGCATACCTATTCTCCCATTAAATTAATTTGTCGTCCATAAATAACAAAGCTGCCAAACTTTTGCTTTTGGCAACTTAATAATCAGCCCTGTCTGTTAATATACACTAACCGATACGGCAAATTATTATCTTCCCGTGATAGTTATACTTACATTTCTGCATTAAAAATGCCTGAATAACGGCATTTTGTCAAGTTAATAAGTAGCATGACAATTAGAAGATATTTGCTATTTAACCTTATAATTCTTATGTCTATCTTCCATTAAATCTTCTATTTCTTTCTGTGAAAATTCATAATTCGATTACGCTTAGAATATGCGGAAAAATTCAAAATCTTATCTTCCATATCATATTCATTATGTTTTTAATTCATTTACTTATCAATAAATTGCACGAGAAATACCCTCTATCAAGGAGAATAAAAGCACATTTAGCTTTACAACTAACTAAATATGCGTTATATTAATAGTCGACAAACATATAATCCGGTGTGCCTCTTTTTACGAAATCAATGCGCGGAGCAG
>JAQUQP010000219.1 GCA_028716025.1 bacterium
TAAGAGACGGTGTGATTGCCTCACGCATTGCCGCCCATGCCGCTGATATTGTAAAGGGGGTAAACGGGGCAGCAGAACGTGACCGGCAGATGGCCATTGCCCGTAAGAAATTAGACTGGGAAAGTCAGCTTAATCTTTCACTTGACCCGGAACATGCCAGGTTTACACGTGACCGCTTTAAAACCAAAGGTAAAGCCTGCAGCATGTGCGGGGACTTCTGCGCCATGGAACTGGCTGAAAAACATCTTGGCGTTTCCGTCTCGCGGTGCTAGCATAAGATATATTTTTTTAAAGATTGTCAGGTGATATGGAACAGGGCATAAATATAGGCAAGCTTTTCGGCATCCAGTTCCGCCTTCATTACGGCTGGTTTATCATATTCGGGCTGGTATCCGTTTTTCTGGCTACCCAGGTATTTCCTGACACCTTGGATAATGCCGACGATCTCAAGCTCTGGATTATGGGAATTACTACCAGCCTGCTGTTTTTTGCATCGGTAATCGTCCATGAACTTGCTCACAGCCTAATCGGCAGAGCTAACGGTATGAAAGTAAAAAGCATCACCCTTTTTATTTTCGGCGGGGCTGCTAATATGAGTGAAGAAGCAGAAACCGCCGGAAGCGAATTTAAAATGGCACTGGCCGGACCGGCCTCAAGTTTGGGACTGGCAGGAATATTTTATGTTCTGTATATAAACCTTAACGGACAAAGCCCTGAACTGGCCGTAATGAACTACTGGCTGGCTCAGATTAACCTGATACTGGCGGTATTTAACCTGATTCCCGGCTTCCCCCTGGATGGAGGGCGCATTCTCCGGGCAGCCTTCTGGCAGCAAACCAAAGACCTGACCAAATCCACCCGCATTTCTACCGTTGCCGGCCAGATTTTCGGTTTTCTTTTTATAGCGGCCGGAATATTTATCGTGATACGCACCCAAGACTGGTTGTCCGGCGTCTGGCTTGGATTGCTGGGCTGGTATTTATCTGATACCGCTCGCACCAGTTTCCGCCAATATACCTTGCAGCAGGTGTTAAAAAGAGTCACACCTATGGAAGTAATTGACTTTAATATACCCAAAGCTAAATCCACCCAGATTTTCGGAGACTATCTGACCCAAACACCAAACGGGGCATATATACTGGTTGAAGATGAAAACGGGCTGGCAGGTATAATAAACCGGCACAACCTGAAAAATGCGGACAGTCTTAAATCCAAGCCCTTAGCTGAACTGTATACTCCTGTCAGCCAAATACCAGTCATACCGCCGGAGGAAAATGCTCTGGATATTGCCCGCCGCATGAATGAGGACAAGATAGAGATAGTCAGGTTGGAAGGTAAAAATATCCAATCCGGCTTTATAACTCTGGACAGCCTGATAGCCTATATGAATAAATTACCGGTAAAAGGCATTACGGATGCTTAGTGCCTTGGTTTACCTGCTGATGATCACCGCAGCTGAAATTGTCACTGTAGCCTGCCAACCGCTTTTCGGGCTTGGCATATATATATTACTTTTATTCAGCATCATCTTTCGGGTTGCCAAAACCAACCGCTTTCATCCTGACCGGCTTATTCTGTCACTTTCATTGGTAGCCTTGATACGCATAATCAGCCTGGCTATGCCCCTTTCTGATATTCCCCAGATATGGTGGTATCCTGTTATTTACCTGCCATTACTTATAGGCGCGGTCATAGTAGCCAGAATACTGGAATATACTTTTAAAGATATCGGCCTCAGCTGGGGTAAAATACCGGTACAGATACTGATAGGCCTGACGGGGATAGGGCTGGGATTTGCCGAATATGCTATTTTGAAACCTGAAGCCATCATAGAAACCTTAAGCTGGAGCAGCCTGGTATTGCCCGGTCTGATAGTGCTGATCACAACCGGATTTGTTGAGGAACTTATATTCAGAGGAGTTTTACAGAAAGCAGCACTGGATTCATTCGGGGCAAGGGGAATAATCTACATCAGCCTAATATTTGCCATACTCCATATTGGGTTTCTTTCCATAACTGATATCGTTTTTGTCTTCGGAGTGGCACTCATATTCGGTTATCTGGTCAAAAAGACAGGCTCTATACTGGGAGTTACTCTGGCACACGGAATAACAAATACTATACTCTTTGCGGTAGCGCCGCTGTTACTGGGCTAGCGTTTCCATTATACGGGAAATCACAATAACACCCATCACCAGAAACAGGGGGAAAATACTGATACCCAGGTAGCGGGCTACCCTTATGGAAAAAGCGGATTTTCTGGCCAGTGCCATCTCCCGGGCAATCAAAAAAGCTATCAGAGAGGCCAGCGAGACACCGCCTATAACTGCCGCCGTACCTGTTGCAGTAGCAATAACCACACTGGTTACGGTTACTATCATATACCCCTCTGCCAAGCATAATTTTATACTTTTGTCCTTTATTATAACGTTATTTTAGATTTAGCACAATACTCTTTTGTGTTATTATTGCCAATTGTCTTTTTTACCTGAAAAATGGATAATATATTTTGTGAATAAGGATATATTAGTAATAGGGGCGGGGCCGGTAGGGATATACACCGCCAAGTGTCTGGCTCAGCGCGGCTACGAAGTAAGGCTGCTGGAAAAAAGGCCGGAGATGGCAAAACAGGTTTGCTGTACGGGCTTAATCAGCACAGAGTGCGCCGCAAAATATGGCTTTGAGACCGAACACGTACAAAATATATTTTCGGAAG
>JAQUQP010000220.1 GCA_028716025.1 bacterium
TTTTGCCACTGCCAAATACTCGGCTATAGCCGGGGTGATGGGTGGTCTGTTAAGAGGTTTGGATAAAGAACGCGCCGCCAAGATCTGTATCGACAAAACAAAACAACTACTGGTGGAAGTCAGCTTTCCCTGGCGGTTGCGGGAACTCGGGGTTAAGCCGGAAGATTTTTCCCAGATAGCTAAAGACAGCATGCCTTCAGGATCACTGAAGGCCAATCCCCGGGCGGTTACCGAAGATGATGTGGTCAATATTCTGAAAAAAGCATACTAAAATAAGTACGACCCCAGACTATAGACACCAGACACTAGATCTGCAAGATAGAAAGCGGGATTCGAATGGCTGATGAAAAAAAGACAGTCTTGGTTGTAGATGATGATCCATTTATCTCGAATATTGTTTGCGAAGCGCTTCTTAGTGACGGCTATAAGATTGAAAAAGCTGCTGATGGCGAAGAGGCTTTGGCTAAAATAGAGAAGTTGCTGCCTGACCTTGTTATTATGGATTATATGATGCCCAAAATGGATGGGCCTGAGGTTTGCCGTAAGGTTAAGGAAAATCCCAAGATCAAACACGTGCCGATAATTATGGTGACTGCGGTAGCTGACGTGAAAGAAAAAGTTCAATTACTAGAATCGGGAGCGGAAGATTACATTGTTAAGCCCTTTGACCTGGAAGAATTATTGGCCCGGGTGAAAGTGGTATTACGTCGCTCCAGCCAGCTGCATGTGGATGTGAACAGTATAACTAAATTACCAGGCAATACCGCTATTTCCAAGGAAGTTGACCAGAGACTTAAAAGCGGTGAAAAATTTGCCGTCTGTTACGCTGACCTGGGGAATTTTAAGGCGTTCAATGACCGGTATGGATTTGATTCCGGTAACCGGGTGATCACGGAAATGGCCAAGTTGATGAAGCGCGTAGTGGAGGATTCTGATATTCAGAATTGCTTCCTGGGACATATCGGAGGAGATGATTTTATCGCGGTCATGCCGGCAGGATATGCCGAACATTTTTGCATGGAACTGATCAATCGCTTTGACTACTTTATTATGGCCATGTATGATCCTGAGGATAGTAAGAAAGGGTATATCCTGGCCAAGAACAGGCAAGGCGAAATGATGCGCTTCCCGATCATGCGTTTACGGATTGCGGTAGTCAGTAACCAAAAGAGGAACTTGATATCATTGGGACAAATCTCCAGTATAGCCGCTGAATTAAAAGAAAAAGCAAAATTAAAGGATATGAGCAATTATGTTAAAGATGAAAGACGTGACTAAGAAAATAAGCGAGGCCACTTTTATTTTTTTTGACGTGGAAACTACCGGGATGAGCCCGGCATGCGGTCACCGGATCTGCGAGTTGGCCCTGGTCCAATGGCAGGAAGGCAAGGTAGTAGCTACTTTTCACTCGTTGGTCAATCCTGGTCGGCCAATTTCACCAGCCGCCAGCGCAGTCAATAATATAACGGACTGTATGGTGGAAAAGGCGCCATATTTCCATGAGTTGTCCGGGGATATCCTGCGGTTTATCAGGGACGCGATCGTAGTCGGACATAATGTCAGCTTTGACCTGAGTTTCCTGAACGCGCATTTACGCAATATGGACCTGCCGGAAATAGATAATACCGTGCTGGATACCCTCGCCTTGGCCAGACGCTGCTATAATTTCCCGTCCAACAGCTTGGGCAATATAGCTAAGTCCCTGGCCCTGCCGATCCAGTCCCAGCACCGCGCTCTCGATGATGCTATCCTGACCAAGGATATATTTGCCAGGTTTTTACTGGATTTCCAGGCTAAAAATATTATGGAGATAGGCCAGCTTATTGAATTGCAGGGTGGGGAGATCACTGTGCCAGCCATGAATAAACCAGTCTTACCGACTGCTCTCAGCGAGGCGTTAAAAAACAGAACGCCATTATTTATTAAATATGTTAACGAATATGGCGAAAATATAGAACGGATTGTCGAGACTAAACAAGTAAAGGTAGAAGGGCAGGATGTTTTACTGGTAGCCACATGCCAGTTCCAGGAAATGGAACTGGTGATCCGTCTGGACCAGATCATGGAAATGAAGATATTGCCAGTTGAACCGGTGCAGGAATTAGCATGAGCCCTGTGAGACCTGCAAAGCCGAAAAGTTATTTTGAATAGTAACATGATTGTTTGTGTGGAGGTCTAACAGGGTGAGAGATGAAGATAAGTCGAAAGAAGAACTTCTCCAGGAACTTATTGAAATCAGAGCTCAAGTATTGGAATTAAGAATTCTGGAGAATGAACATAAAAAAGCGCAGAATATTTTGCAAAATGCCAAGAGTGAATTGGAGCTTCATGCCCGTGAAATCGCCTTATTGAGCGAAATGGGTGAATTACTGCAGACCTGCCTGACTCTAGACGAAGCCTTTACGGTCATTGATCATACGATGCAGCAATTATTTAATGAGGAGTCAGGGGCTTTGTGCGTTTTGGATCAGAAGCAGAACCTGGTCGAGACAATGGTCGTTTGGGGCGAAGAAGCCACGGGAGAAAAAGTATTTGCCCCGGGTGATTGTTGGGCGTTGCGGCGCGGACAATTATATAGTGTGGGTGATGCCAGTACCGGAATAATTTGCAAGCATGTAGGCCTGCCCAAGGCAATGAGCTATATTTGCGTGCCGATGATCGCCCAGGGAGAAACATTAGGGGTTCTGCATATCCGCAGTAATCCCTG
>JAQUQP010000221.1 GCA_028716025.1 bacterium
TCCCCTGTTAGGACATTATTGCCATTTTCATCTTTTCCATCCCAATCAAATGACGCAAATGGATACGGGATGTTATTCACGGATAATCCATTTCCTGACAACACTTCATATTCGTTATAAGGTTCTACGGCTTGTTGTATTCTTATACCCCACGCATAGCTCACAACATCATATCCGGCAGGTATTGCCCCTCCCCAAAGCCAATAATCTAATTTCCTTATAGTTGCTGTTATATGGCATGTTTCATTTTTAGCAGGATTAAAAGTATCGGCACTGAGACTGACGTTTACTTCATAAATTGGATCGGCTGGAAAAACATAACCAAAAATTGTCCCTTTATATAGAAACAAGATTAGGAATAAGAAAACTATGGTTTTTACTATTCTATTATTTTCCTTATTCATTTCTTGGCTCCTTGAATCTGACTAGTTTGTAAAATAAAAACCAACCATATTATTAGTATGGATGGTTTAAGTTATTTTTCAGAGTGTTCGTTTTAAACATAATAAATTTGCTTCTTCTCCTTGATGTATGTCTATAAGCAAACTTATTAATTATTTCAAAACAATCACTAATTTAAAAATAGCACGAAAAGCATTCTCTATCAAGCTAATATAAATATCAGGCGAACAGGTTCTTATCCAAACTGCGGTACTGCAAGGCTTCGGCGATATGCGGAGATTGTATTTGAGGGGAATTCTCCAGGTCGCCAATGGTCCTGGCGACTTTCAGGATCCGGTCATAAGCACGAGCGCTAAGGTTTAGCTTATTTATAGCATTTTTAAGCAGTTCCTGGCTTTCAGGAGTAAGCTGGCAGTACTTTTTCAGGTGTTTTGCCTGCATATGGGCATTACAATATACATGCTTTTCATGCTGAAAACGCTCTTGCTGGATAAGCCTGGCCTGGTTTACCCTGGCCTTTATTGCAGCACTATTTTCCGCGGGCATTTCATTGCTCATTTCCGTGAATTTAAGCCGCGGCACTTCCACATGAAGGTCTATCCTGTCCAGTAAAGGGCCTGAAACCCGTGAAAGGTATTTCTGGACCTTGAAAACAGAGCAAAGGCATTCCTGTTTATTATCCCCATGATAACCGCAAGGACAAGGATTCATTGCAGCTACCATCATGAATTTAGCCGGGTAAGTCAGGCTGGTCACGGCTCTGGATATTGTCACTACCCCATCTTCTAATGGTTGTCTTAGCACTTCCAGGACATTACGGTGGAATTCGGGTAGCTCATCCAGGAAAAGAATGCCATTATGCGACAAACTTACTTCCCCTGGTTTGGGATACGTTCCCCCGCCGATCAACGCGACATCACTGATCGTATGATGCGGTGAGCGAAATGGCCTGGTAGCCACTAATGACAACCCATCCAGGTTACCTGAAACACTGTGGATCTTGGTTGTTTCTATACTTTCTTCTAATGACATATCCGGTAAAATGGTCGGCAGTCTTTTAGCCAGCATCGTCTTCCCTGATCCAGGACTACCGATAAGCAAAATATTGTGCCCTCCGGCAGCGGCTACTTCCAAAGCACGCTTGGCAAACATTTGGCCTTTAACATCACTAAAATCTATTTCATAGCGACAGTTCTTTTCAAAAGCTTTCTGCAGGTTGAACTTAAACTTTGGCAGTTTACTTTCATCGTTCAGGAAATCCACTACCTGCCGCAGATGGGTCACCGGATAAACTACTATGTGCTCTATTACCCCCGCTTCAGTTTTATTATGTTCCGGAACTATGATGCCTTTAACCTTTTCCTGGCGCAGGGCTAAGGCGATAGACAAGACTCCCCGCACCTGCCGGATCGAACCATCCAATGCCAGTTCACCAAGAAAAACATAATCTTTCAATTTATCGGTCTTTACCTGCCCATGAGCCGCTAAAATCCCAATGGCAATGGCCAGGTCAAAACTGGCTCCTTCCTTTTTTATATCAGCCGGAGCCATGTTAACAGTCATTCGCTTGGTAGGAAATTTCAGTTCACTGTTCTTGATCGCGGACATTACTCTATCGCGGCTCTCCCGCACACTGGTATCCGGCAAGCCGACTATATTGAAAGCCGGCAGGCCTTTGCTGATATCCACTTCCACTTTAATGATATACGCGTCTATTCCCAATACCGCGCTGGTTAATACTTTGGCTAACATAGTACCCCTAAAATAAATTATTACAAAAAAAGAAGCCACTATCGGATAGTGGGCTTCTTAAATGATCCTATATTATTATTCTATTTACCTAATTAGAATATTTCTTTTCAAAAGATTGGGTAAAACTGCCATAATTCATATAGACCCTCAAATTACGGGCGCCATTGCTCAAGCTGCGGAATTTTATTACTATTTCATTATTGAATTGGGTTAATGCCTGCTGGTATAAGCTATCCAGTTCAATTGAAGAAGCCGCCTCAAAATACCTCGCTCCCGAATCAGTGGCGAGTTCCTGCAGCATGGCTTTGTCAATATCATAACCTAGGCCAACTATAAATACTGATAATCCTTTGCTGTTGACATAAGCCTTGATCGTTGCCAAATCAGGATATATGGTACTAGAGTTCTCTACACCATCAGTCATGGCCAGGATGAATTTCCGGCCACTCCGGCCGCTGAGATCAGTAGCTGCCTGCCCTACCGCATCAAAGAAAGCTGTGTTGTGGCCCAAATCAGCATAAGATCGGAAGA
>JAQUQP010000222.1 GCA_028716025.1 bacterium
GCTGCCCCAGCCATTTCTTGAGCAACCTGCCTCCCATGGCAGTCTCCGTCAGGTCAATTACTGAAAGCAAAGAGCCAGAACTGGCTCCCCATCGAGCGCTGGAAAACAGCTCCAGGTTATGCCGGGTATGAGCATCTAAAACCATGAAGGACTGGGTGGAATAAGTAGTCAGCCGGTCCAACTGCCCCAGCGCCGCCTTCTGGTTCTCCTGAAGGTAACGGATAATGGCGCCGGCCGCCCTGACCGCCAGTGGCAGATGGGCACAGCCGTATCCCCTCAAGTGAGGCCACCTGGAAATGGTCTATCAGAGTCTGCTCTGTAGTTTCCAGGTCGAACCAGTACTCGTCGACGCGGGTTATCGAGGCCGATGACGTCGAGCTGCCGGCGTCGAGACTCTGTGGAAGAAGCAGTTCAGCCGGATGAAGTCGCTCCAGTTCGTCAAAAACCTGACCGGCGGGTAACTGGGCCGTGGCGAACTCACCGGTAGTTATATCCACATAAGAGATGCCGGCTTCATTATTGTCGATTACCAGGCTTACCAGGTAATTATTGCTCTTATCGCTAAGAAGACCGGGCTCGATTACCGTCCCCGGCGTAACCACCCGAATTACATCACGCTCCACCAGGCCCTTGCCGGGCAGCGTCATCTGTTCGCAGATAGCCACCTTATAGCCTTTGCCTATGAGCCTGGCCAGATAGTTATCCAGCGCGTGATAAGGGATTCCCGCCAGAGGCACCCTTTGTCCCTTGCCCATCTCCCTGGAAGTAAGCGTGATTTCAAGTTCACGTGAAGTAGTTTTGGCGTCATCGTCGAAGGTCTCGTAAAAATCACCCAGCCTGAAAAAAACTATGGTCTGGGGATATCGCTGCTTGATTCTAAGATATTGCCGTCTGAGGGGAGTTATCGGCATACTACACCAGCCAGTATTGTACTACTTCTCCTGCCGAGGACAAAGATGCAGAAACGTATTGCTTATTAAGCGTATTTTTAACTTTTAGCTCTTAACCTTTGACTTTTAGAGTCGCGGCTTGCAGATTATCTCCTTGACTCTAAGTGAGAAAGCATCATGCGCGTGTGCCGGCTTGACCACAATCGCCGTATCCGCACCTCTGCCCGTCCCAGCAATGGCGATAATCTCTTCATCGGGGCTGACCAGTCCGGCATCGGCGGCCATCATTGTTATCTCTATAGCTACTTTCATACCCTGGCCGAACACCCTCAGCGTATTGGCCATGAAATCGCCGAGCACATACGTGGCGAAAGTTTTCCTGACGGCAACAGATACACCGCCGAAGGCATGAGTGCCGGTGAAAATCACAGCTCCCAGCTTCTCAATTTTCTGTCTGTTTTCCGGCGTAACCTCCAGCCCGCCGGGAGCCAAAAACCCGGCTGTATGTGTGACTACTACTATTTTATTATCCTTGAATTTTTTGGCCGCTTTGACCGCAGTGTCACCTTTGGTGGTGGCCACAACAATTTTCTCGATTCCCAGCTCTGAGGCCCTTACTTTGGCCAGTTTCAACGTTTCATCTGTGTTATCGGCACCCACAGAATCGAAATAAACAATACTGGCTTCCCTGGCAATCATCATCTTTTTCATATCCTACAACTTTAACACACAAGTTTACTGCTACTGTATTTTAAATGAGGCAGTGCCTTTTTCCTGGCCGCCTGCACTTATTACGACCTTGTAATCCCCTCTAGGCCAGGCTTCGTAGCCGGAAATCCCGGGACGAGAATATACGGTAGCCGTATAACCTGTACCCTCCTTGGCAACAGTTGCTGTTTGTGTTTCGGCAACATAATTTGTTCCGGTAAGTGCTTCGGCTTCCGGATCACCACCCAAATATATCCATTGTACTTGGATCTCGGTACCAACAGGAAAACCTGATATTTTAAACGACAAGCAAATACTTTGTATGTCTGCAGGAAAAACATTGGTGGGATCTACCGGTCGGTCATTGTCATCCAGGTTTTTCGACATGGTGACCTCACTTATAGTGGCGGTGGCGATAGAAGGTTCCGGCTTTACACAGCCTGTCACCAGGACAACCGCCAAGAAAAATAACACAGCAATACCAGGCAACAATTTATGATACATATTTTTGTTATTCACTGAATTTCCTCCGCAATATTCTTTACAGATAATCTGTGTACAGATTGAAAATGTTAATGAATGCTCCAATTTTTGTCAAATCAAAACAACAATAAAATTTTCCCAATTTTTTCTTTAAAAAATGTTGACAAATTAAAAAAAGTATGTTAGCGTGTTAATGAATAAGATTTCATCTTTAATGTTTCATAATTTAATATACAATATATCGACTGTAGTTTAAGGAGTATCAATAGATGTCAAAATTGGCTGAAATAAAAAACCAAGTCGAAGAGGAGGAACCTCCCGGCTTAACCGCTGTGAGGAATAAAGTTGTGTCGGAGGAAGAAGAACCTCCAGGTAGTATGGCCGTTACCGATGGTACGGCCGTAAAAAATGACGCTGTTTTTATTAGCAAAACTTCGCGGGAAAATTGGAACGACTGGAAATGGCAATTTCGTAACCGAATAACCACCGTTGAAAACCTGTCAAAAGTAATACCTCTCTCAGCTAAAGAAAAAACTCAACTTAAACTGGTAACCGCAGAATATCCACTTTCAGTAACACCTTACTATCTTTCACTGATTAACG
>JAQUQP010000223.1 GCA_028716025.1 bacterium
CGCGGCTGAATTAGCTGAAAAAGACTATAAAAGATCACTGGAACTGCTGAAGGCAGGGGCTCTTGACCAAGGCGCTTTTGACAAAGCTGAATACAGATATGATGATGCCAGTGCGCGTTTATCCTGGCTCACTATTAAAGCACCAGCGTTTGCCACGGTAATTAACCGTTTCCATGAACCGGGAGAAATGGTTGCTCCGGGGGCCAGGATTTTGAGATTGTCGGAACTTGATAAGGTTTGGGCTTATATATATATTCCCCAGCCTTTGCTTAGTAAAGTATCTATTGGGATGAAAGTAAAAGGCGTGGTTAGTGATTCCGACCTGAAGCCGGTGACAGGAACTGTAGTCAAGATCAATAGTGAGGCTGAGTTTACGCCGAAAAATGTGCAGACCAGGAGTGAACGGACCAGGCTGGTATACGGGATAAAAGTTGAATTTGACAATAAGGACAGGTATTTGAAACCAGGCATGACCGTAGAGTTGGTAATTCCGGGACAGAGGTAATGTTATGCTAAAACCGGCAGAGATCAGTATCAAGGCAGAAGGACTTCAGAAAATATTCGGGCCGACAAAAGCCCTTGATGGTTTGGATCTATCCCTGGAGCAAGGTCTGTTGCACGGCATCATAGGCCCGGACGGGTCAGGAAAGACGACACTTCTTCGGATCCTGGCCGGGTTGCTTAATCCCACCAAAGGGAAAGTAGTATATCTAAGCCAGGATATTCCCTTGCCTTTTATTGATGTAAGGCCGTATTTAGGTTATATGCCGTCCAGGGCATCTCTTTATCCTGATCTTTCAATAGAAGAACACTTATTTTTCTTTAAAAAACTATATAGCCTGGAAGAGGAATATTTTCGCAGGAAATCAAAAGAGTTGCTGCAAATCACCAGGCTGGATAAATTCCGGAACAGGAAAGTGGGCCAGCTTTCTGGCGGTATGTACAAAAAGACCGGATTGATGTGTTCCTTGCTGCAATCTCCTTCCTTCTTGCTTTTGGATGAGCCGACTAATGGGGTGGATCCTATCAGCAGAAGGGAATTCTGGGACTTGCTCTATGGCTTGTTGGAAGAGAAAATACTGGTTATTGTCTCTACTGCTTATATGGATGAGGCAGAACGCTGCGGCCAAGTCCATTTGCTTAATAGAGGAAAGGTTATCATAGAAGGGAATCCCGGGAAAATCCTTGAAGAGAGAAAGGCGACTGGTTTCAATCAAGTTTTTATGGACATTGAAGGGAAGAGAAAGGAAGAGTTGTCCTGATGCAGTATCCTGAACCAGCGATAATTATAGACAGGCTCACGGTTAAATTTAACGGATTTACGGCTGTAAATGACGTAAGCCTGACCATAAAAAAGGGGGAGATTTTCGGTTTCCTGGGGGCTAACGGGGCGGGTAAGACTACAACGATCCGTGTCCTATGCGGCCTGCTTGAAGCAAATGCCGGGTGGATCAGGATAGCGGGTAAAGATCTTTCCGACAATCGTAATGCGATCAAAGCAATAATAGGATATATGTCCCAAAAATTTACTCTTTATGAAGATCTGACTGTGGAAGAGAATATAGCTTTCAAATCAGCCTTACGCGGCCTGTCCCAGGGCCAGACCAGGGACAGAAGAAATGAATTACTGGAGTTCATTGGCTTTACCTATCCATTGAACACTCTGGTCAAGAACCTGCCGTCAGGCGTAAAACAACAGGTCTCCCTGGCCGCTTCACTGCTGCATGACCCGGAAGTTATTTTTCTCGATGAGCCCACGTCAGGAGTCTCCCCTTTGGTCCGTGCCAGGTTCTGGGAATTGATCAAAGAACTGGCGGCCAAGGGTAAAACAGTGATCGTAACAACTCACTATATGGATGAAGCGGAGCAATGTGAGCGGATAGCCCTGATGCGTTCAGGCAGGCTCATAGCTCTCGGAAGTCCAGAAGAGCTGAAAAGCCAGGCTTATAAGGTGCCTCTGATAGAAATAAGTGCAATTAGCAGACAGGATATTAGACCTTTACTTTCTTCTAAAGCGATAACTGCCTGGTGGCCTTACGGATTGAAATTTCACGCTGTTGCCAGTTCCGCTGAAGAAGCAGCAGGATTTATATCAGCTTTGCCGAAATGGGCGGCGGGGAAAAAAATAAAGCCTTCACTGGAAGACGTTTTCATTAAATTGGTCGAAGGAACAGAGCGATGAATAATAAATTTAAGATTTCACGGGTCTTGGCAATGGCTTCTAAAGAGATGGACCATATTTTAAGGGATCCGTTCATTATCGGACTTGCTTTGGGGCTACCTATAGTAATGGTGATCTTTTTCGGTTTTGCCATTGATTTTAATATAAGGAATATCAAGCTCTCCGCGTTAGACGCGGATAAATCAAGGATGTCGAGGGAAATGCTCCGTACATTCTCTTCCTCAGGTTATTTTTCGGTTAAAAACGAATCTTCTGACGTAAATCCAATAAATGAAGTCGAATCGGAACGTTCCAGCCTGGCTCTGGTAATACCTCCAGGGTTTTCACGGGATGTTACAAACGGCGCCGGGGGTAGAGTTCAATTGCTTCTGGATGGCTCTGATAATATGAAATCCGGTGTCATATTGAGTTATCTTACCGGTATACAAGCAAGGATCCGAGAACAGTTATCAAGTGATTTTCAGATACAGCCAGTAGAACTAAGGAGCAGGTTCCTCTACAA
>JAQUQP010000224.1 GCA_028716025.1 bacterium
TCGAGGTTTCTGAAGCTGAGCTCTTTACGTAGCGAGAATTAATATTTTTGAGCGAGACCATGAATGAGCGACGAAGCTTATCTACACCGTGATAAGTTAGGAGCGAATGAAGCCGTCGTAGCCGAAAAGATTACTTCGCAGTAGTAAAAGAGCTTACTTCAGAGACCTGGGGCTACTTGCCCATGCCAATCTTTTGCGCTTTTTGGAATTGCTTGCCTTCATGTTTAAAATCAGGAGCAATGATGATCTCAACTAATTGCATTTCCTTTATGTTTTTTGCGCCTAGCGAAGCCATGCTGTTTTTTAAAGCGCCAACCAGGTTCTGGCTGCCGTCATCTATTTTTGCCGGTCCCAACAGTATCTCCTGTAAGGTTCCTGAAGTATTGACCTGGATCCTGGTCCCCCGTGGCAAATACCTGTCCGGAGTAGCCATACCCCAATGGAAACGTTTGCCTGGAGCTTCAATAGCCCGGGCTAAGGAAGAACCGATCATGACCGCATCTGTACCGGCAGCAAATGCCTTGCAAATGTCCCCGCTATAACTCATGCCGCCATCAGTGATAATAGACACGTACCGACCAGTCTTTTTATAATAAAAATCACGAGCCGCGGCACAATCGACTGTAGCCGTAATCTGTGGTACACCGATACCGAGTACTCCCCTGGTGGTACATGCCGCACCAGGACCGATCCCTACCAGTAATCCTTCAATTCCTGTTTCCATAAGCTCTAGAGCCACATCATAAGTTACGCAATTACCGATAAATACCGGTAGTTTAATTTCTTTACAGATCTTGGCAAAATTGACTTCCTGGTATTCACTGGATACATGGTGCACAGTAGTCACTGTCGCTTGCACTACAAATAGATCCGCGCCTGCTTCCTGGGCTATCTTCCCGAAACGTTCCGCTCTTTTCGGGATAGATGATACGGCACAGGGAACGCCGGCTTTCTTGATCTCCTTGATCCTTTTACTGATCAATTCTTCTTTGATCGGTTCTTTGTAAATACTCTGCAATATTTTTGTGGCATCTACTGGTGCCGCGCCAACTATCTGCTTTACTATTTCTTCCGGATTCTCATAGCGGGTCTGGATGCCTTCCAGATTTAATACTGCCAGTCCGCCTAGTTTTCCCATTTCTATCGCAAATTTTACATCTACTACCCCATCCATAGCGCTGGCGATAATGGGTATCTGCAGCTTGATATCGCGGATCTTCCAGCTAACATCAATCTCATTTGGATTAATGGTAAGCAATCCCGGCACAAGCGCAACATCATCAAAACCATAAGCTTTTCGTGCTTCCCTGTCCCTACCGATAAAAAAAGCCATTTTAACTTAACCTCCGTTAGTTTTAGAAATTCTAATATCGAATATCGAAATCCTAAACAAATTCAAATTACCAAATTCGAATGTTCTAAATAAAATAACTGTTTAAGTCAAATATTTGAATTTTGAGCATTGTTTGGAATTTAAGATTTAGTGCTTCGAATTTGTTTCTCATTTGTGTCCCGTAGACCCAAAACCGCCTTCGTTGCGGCTGGTTTCATCCAGTTCGTCAACAACTTGCCATTCTATTTCCTCGACTTTTTTCAAAACAGCCTGAGCGATCCGGTCTCCTTTTTTTATCGTCACTGCTTCGTCACCGGAGGCGTTAAAGACAATGATCCCGATTTCACCACGATATCCGGCATCGATAGTACCAGGAGTGTTTAAAACAGTTAGCCCTTTTTTCAAAGCCATGCCGCTTCTCGGCCGGACCTGCAATTCATACCCGGCTGGTACGGCAACTTTTAAACCAGTCGGTATTAATCCCCTGGCTAAGGGCTTCAGGACCACTTCTTCGCCCATATTATACAGGTCCATCCCGGCGTCTCCAGGATGGCTGTATTGCGGAAGCAGAACATCAGGACGCAATTTCTTTATTTTTACGATCATAATATACTATACTCCTGCCGGAGCCATCTCCTTTTTAGATTCCGCCGTAGATTCAGTCGGTTGTTTGCTCGGCGCTACTGGATTGGCACTGGCCTGAGTCCCGAAATTAGAGTAGGAATCCCTCTGGCTATGCCGGTCGCGTAGTTCACCGATCTTAGATTGGTTCCAATTATCGGTTCGACTGTAATATCCGATGATCCTGGTAATACCGTAAACATCCTTGGAGCCACAACTGGGACAATCATTAACTAACCCCCGGTTCATCTCCTGGCAATTATTACAAATGGTAAATTCCGGGGAAATAGTGATCTGCGCGGCAGAAGTATTGTTCCAGGATTTTGTCACCAGGCTCAAGATAGCGCTGGGATCCGGTTTATGCTCGCCGATAAACGCGTGGTTGATCGCGCCGGCCTCGATGATACTGTGGAATTTACTTTGCTTGATGATCCGGTCGATCATGGAAACAGGCGCATTAGCGGCAAGATGGATGCTATTGGTGTAATAATACTGGTCCTGCTCAATATTACCCTTAATGACGCTCCTGGATTCAGGATATTCACGCATATCGATCTTGGCAAAACGCCTGGTCGCTGATTCAGCCGGTGATTCTTCCAGGACAAACTTCAAGCCGTGTTTCTTTTCATATTCCTTAACCTTCAGGAACATATGGGAAATGATCTTCAGCCCGAGTTTGTATACATCCTCATCTTCATGCAGTTGCTTGCCGGT
>JAQUQP010000225.1 GCA_028716025.1 bacterium
AATGCCCTGCCCCTACAACGATAAAATACGTTTCATCATCAGCGAGGTATTTTTCTATTTTCTCCATCCAACTAAAGTTACGCTGGTCGATTAATTTTTCAAAATAAGGTGCAGTTTCCGGCTCTAATAATGAACCCAGGAATAACAAGCCTTCCAACCTAGCCGCATTACCGGTTACCCAAGCATCGAACAATATATCCATTGTTTGTTTGGGTGAATAAAAAATAACATCGCTAATAATCATTTTAACCATAACTTCATCAGGAACATCACTTATTGCGGCCAACTGATCGATAGCTCCTTCCAACTGTAGAATGCTTTTATCAGTCCGTTCGGCTTCATTTAGAAAATGGACATCAATACCATATTCCGCATCATAATTCATTGCGCCCAAATCTACGCCCGTAGCCATAGCTATCAGCCAGGGTCTCAAACTATTTGCGGATGTTATATTGATATTCATTTTTACCAGTTTTTCTTTTAGCTGTTCATATAGGTCTGCTGGCAAGTTTTCTTTTAATCCTTCTCCTTCAGGATAAAGTGCATAATAAAATACCATGTTTTGGAAATATTCTGAATTTGAGTCAATATCGTTAATATTTAGTTCAACCACCAGATATTTGGCTGTTTTGAAGGCCGCTTCTATTGCACTATCCAGCGGATATAAATCACTACTGCCAACATGCACCGAACCTAAGAGATATATGTGATTGGTAGGAGATGATATTTTCCAGACAAACGATTTTCCTGGTGTTTCTTCTTTAATACTATTATCACCCTGCCAGTAAAATACAGCCGCAAAAATAAGTAAGCATATCAGGAACACGGACAATAAACTGGCCGCCGCTTTAGTCCAATACCTCATCGATTATCCTCATTCAACGCCAGAAATACTCATATTATTTATCCGATTACGCCGAATCCCCCGAATATCCCGGCCACTATAACCGCCGCCAGCGCGGCGCCGCTAACCACCTGCGCTAGAGTGTGCTGTTTTAGCTGAACCCTTGACCAGCCCACCAGTGGTAAAAAGACCAGCGTCCAGATAGCTTCCACTCCGTAAACCAGGCTTAGAACGGTCACTGCTCCGGCGGTGAAGGCCGTGTGCAGGCTTATCTTCCAGTAATAATTAATCCCCATAAACACAACCAGTTCAGCAAAGCCAACTGTAAAAGTGACTGCCAGCAGCTCGGGCGCTTTAAAAACCCACATAACCGCGCACCCGATTGCCCCCAAAAGACTCGCCAGTATATAAACAAAGCGGCGTTGATTACGCGTATTATCAAAAAATCCGTCCATCTTGCGGCGTCTTACCAGCCAGATAACCACGACGAACACCGGCAGCACGCTGATGACTATGGCAATACCCGCCCATTTTATTGCATCGATTATGTTGGAGTTATTGTGAAAAGCCAGCAGCACCAGAACGATACCGCTCATCAGGAAAGGATTAAGTATATTGGATATCAGCCAAGCTATTCTTTTGCTCATCGTCTTACAATGTTATACTAATACTAGCGTAAAACACGTTATAGCGCAAAAGGGATTTTATGAATATCGTTAACGATAAAGATATACGTATTGAAAAACTAACGCTGGGGCCATACGAAACGAATACCTACATCGTTGTTTGTCAAGAAACGCACGAGAGCTTGGTTGTTGATGCTCCCGCACGTGCTTCAGAAATTATCGCCGCTATGGAAGGCACAATCCCCAGATATATCCTCCTCACCCACGACCATTTTGACCATACGGGCGTTATGGTCTCCCTGCGTGCCCGCCTAAAAGTGCCCCTGTCCTGCCACGAGTTAGATTCATTCCAGTTTAAAACACCGCCGGAAATCTATTTGAAAGATAAAGACACTTTAATGCTGGGTAACCTGAAAATTGAAGTCCTGCATACTCCGGGGCATACGCCGGGCGGCTTATGCTTTAGGATTGGTAAATACGTCTTTGTTGGCGATACTATTTTCCCCGGTGGACCCGGTCATACAGATACGCCGGAGGAATTCCAGCAGATTCTTACGTCGATTACCCAAAAGATATTACGCCTGCCGGATGATACACAGTTATTGTCCGGCCACGGCGACAGTACTACAGTGAAAAAAGCAAAAGCGGAATACGCGGTCTTTGCCGCCAAGTCTCATGGCGATAATATCTATGGGGATGTAACCTGGTTGGGGTAAAGGGGTGGGGGTTTTTATGGACGCAATTCAACGCGGTGGAAAGCTTCTGCCAGCTCAAACTTCTCACCTTTAGCGTTTATTTTGGCGAATTCTATCATGCGGTTCCGCATTTCCGGCGGCACATCGCCCAACTGGCTCTTGTGGCACTTTAACGCGTCCATTTTCAAATCTATGGTGTCCGTTATATTTTGTTTAAAGTTGGGGTCTTCCGCTCCCCAAAACCACATCTCCCTAACCTTATGCGGCTCCAGCCCTTCCTTGAGCAACTCCGGATACGATAAATGGTCGCGGGAAAAAGGATATACGGCATCGGCTGTAACAATGCCGGCAATACGGTGGTCGCGGTGACTCATATATTTGCGATAAGGATCGCAGGTCGCTACGACATAGGGCTTGTAACGCCGTATAACGCGCACCAGGGCACGCCGGAAGTCATCGCAGTCTTCCAGTCCCTGGTCGGGATAGCCTAAGAACACA
>JAQUQP010000226.1 GCA_028716025.1 bacterium
CGTAGAAGGCTATAAGCTTGCTGCTTACACAATTTGGCCGCGGCTTTGTACGCCCTGGCACGGATCATCCAACCAGCGTTTCCCTGGAGGACAGGTATTAACTCAGCTGTATATTAACGGAAAGCCATTAGGCAAGCCTGCCGCCTTGACAATCCCGGATGCCGGGACTTCCAGCATTAACCAGCCTCATGACCCGACACTCACCGGAAGCTGCCTGGTATCCAGAGGCGATTTTACTACAGGCGCATTTCCAGAAAATATGGATATCGAAATTCGCTGGTATAACGACACATCAATGAAAATCGTCAGCCCTAAATCAATGCGCAACCTGCTGATTACTTTTGTGCCGGTAACAACGCAAGAATAAATATGCTCAGTATAAAGAAAAAAAATCAAACACGGGGGTTTTCCCTATTAGAAGTATTAATAGGGACGACCCTCGTCGGCATTGGAGTGGCGGCAATAATCCATTCTGTGGTTTCTGCGAAGTTTTTTGTCAAACAGGCTGAATTAAAATCCCGGGCAATGAATGTCGCTTTTGCCAAAATGGAAGAAACTCTGGCAAGGTCTTATGCCGGGCTGCAGCCCGGAACCACCCAGGGGCAGGCCGATAAAATAGACTGGCAGGTTATCATCAGGCAGCTGGATGAATCTCACGGCAGCAAACAAATACCTTACAAATACATTGAAGTATCTGCCAGCTATCAGGAAACAGAGCCCAAAGGCGGCAGCGTCAACAAACAGGTTGTGATCAATAATATTGTCCCTTACCCATTCCTGCATACTGCTTCTACCAGTATTGTTGACCGCTTAACAGGGGCCAATATCATTGTGCCTTACAGCAGCATCGCTGCCGCGTCATACAAATCCATAGGAAGCCAGGGGTTAAAAATTACGGTCAATTACACTGTGCCGAAAAATATTATGGTTATTTATAACCTGGCGACCAAAATTGACCAGGCAACCGGTATCGGGCCCAGCGACACTGTCCTTACCGGATGCTTCATTGACAATAAAGGGCCGGTGCCGGTAGTAACGCGCACGCCGATCATGAGCCAGCCGTTAATCAGCAATGCTATTGCCCTGACCGGAACCGATGCCCTGGCTCCCGGGCCGCACACTATTGAAATTAAATGGCACAAAGATACCACTGCCGGTACAATTAGCTTGCGTGAAGCTAATCTGATGCTGGTGGCAGTGGAAACGGATTAAAAACCAATGATAAAAAAACACCGCGCGCTTACTCTGATAGAACTACTGGTTGCCATAGGCTTAGTAACATTTGTTTTAATCGCCTTGAGCGGAACTTATTTATTTGTCTACCGTCATTTTCATGACACCATCTCCCGGCAAAACATTTACCTGCAGGTCAGCTATGCTTTGGAAAATATCAAAGCCCACTGCGTCAGCGCAAGCAAAATAGACGATAATTCTCTTCTCCGGGCAGGCGTCACTAATAGCCGGGATGATTTTCTTTTCCGCGGAGAAAAAGATTTTAACACTGTCACGCCTGACGATCCGTCGGACGAATCCTGGTATCATTACTATATTGACCCGGTAAAAAATCTGGTGCTCAGCGTGGATGACGGCGGTAAAATCCAGACCGAGATATTAGTAGAAGGGCAATACAACCCGACAATACAATTTCAATACATCCAGGGTACCGAGCCAAACTTCCTCATGGTGCATATTTCCGCCGGCACAGGCGAGGCGGCAATGACTTCCAGTGAAGGCATACGGTTCTGGTTTATAGGAGCGGTAAAATGATCTGGATTGTTTCTATACTAATCGCGATATCATTGATTTTAAGCAGCGTATTTATTAATTTTGCCCCCTCTTTTCATAATATTATAGAGAAAGATTTTCAGAGAAAAGCGCGTAATAATGCCGTGCTTTCCGGCTTACAATACGGAAACCTCTTGCTGCGCGCCGGGACAATTGACCCCACTGCCAGCGATATTAATAAAAGAAGAAGGAAAATAACCGATACTTTAGTGAAAAAAAATGGCGCCCAGCTAAAACAAGTGGACACCACCATTACATTTTCCCGCGTTACAGCCAGCACCCCGGAATGCAATATTTCCGTAGATGTGGATATTAAGTAGGCTCTTAAATTATCACTACAAATTCCCCGCGCGGTTTCTGGGATTTAAGCTTATCTAAAACTTCCTTTGCGTTACCCCATATCACCTCTTCAAATTTTTTTGTCAGCTCCCGGCAACAGGCAATTTCTTTCTCGCCAAAAACAGCGCTAATGTCTTCCAGGGTAGCTAAAATTCTGTGGCAGGATTCATAAAAAATCAGCGTATGTTTTAATTGTGCCAATTCTTTCAGGCGGTTACGACGGGAAACAGGCTTATTCGGCAGAAAACCTTCAAAAATAAATTTATGCGCCGGCTTGCCGGATAAAACCAGGGCATTAATAAAAGCAGCTGCCCCGGGAATCGCTGTGATTTCTATGTTGTTTTTTATTGCCAGGTTGATAATATTGTATCCGGGGTCAAGTATGCCCGGGGTACCGGCATCTGATACCAAAGCAACGGACTTGCCTTCCTGCAGGAGCCTGAGCAAGTAGGGGGCTTTGGCCAGCCGGTTATGCTGATAAAAAGAAGTAGTGGGGCATTTAATACCGTAGTGGCTGAGCAGGATATTAGTATGCC
>JAQUQP010000227.1 GCA_028716025.1 bacterium
GGCAGGATCACGCCGGAAGCTTTTTTTATTATAGCGGGGCTGGCAGTGACCTTAATCTCGGCGCCTAAACTTTCTAATGCTTTGGCCACACTGCGCAAGTTCCCCATTCCGTAATCGATTATGGCAATCATTGCTTATTCCTTAGCTGTAAAGCTGTAGAAGTTCTGCCTCGAAGTCCGGCAAGATGTAAAGATGTAGAGAGGCATGCTTCTTTACAGCTGTACATCTCTACAGCTGCTCTTAGATCCTACCTTTTGTAGACGGTATTCCTTTAATCCTTGGATCGATCTTAGTAGCTGTATCCAAAGCCCTGGCCAGGGCTTTGAACAGCGCTTCCAGTATATGATGCAGATCTTCTCCGGCTAAAATATCAATATGCGCGTTAATGCCGGCATGCTGACAGAACGAACGCAGGAAATGCTTGGCATCTTCAAAACTATATCCATTTTTACTGCGCAGAGGCAACTTGACTGTTTTATCAACGGTAATATAGAGCGATGGCCGTCCGCTGATATCCAGAGTGATCCTGGCTAAAGCCTCATCCATCGGCACACCTGCCCCGGCAAACCGTTTGATGCCCTTTTTATCTGCCAAGGCCCGGTCAAAAGCCTGTCCCAGGCAAATACCTACGTCTTCATTAGTATGATGAATATCTACTTCTAAATCTCCTTTAGCCCTGATCTCCAGGTCAAACAAACCATGTTTGGAGAATAAACTCAGCATATGATCTAGGAAAGCGATGCCGGTTTTAACATCATAATTCCCACGGCCGTCAATGTTCAGGCTAAGCTGTATCTTGGTTTCCCTGGTATCGCGTTTAATTACCGCTGTGCGTTTAATCATTTTTTCCCTCTCAAAAAGTTTTTTACCTCAGCCAGGAATTTCTTATTTTCCGGCGGAGTACCCACAGTTACCCTTAAATAATCCCGCAGGTAGCTTTCGCTAAAGACTTTAACCAGGATCTTCTTTTTTAAAAGGTATTTATACAGTTCCTGCGCCTGGTTGCAGGAAAACAAGATAAAATTTGTTTCCGTTGGATATGGCGAAACCATTTTTTTCAATTCTTCCATCATAACCGCACGTTCCGCCTTAATGATATCTACGATTTTACTGACTCTCTTGTTATTCTTGACCATGATCTCTGCGGCAGCTTGACTTAAAGCATTGACATTATATGGTAGTTTTACTTTGGCTACCTCTTTGATAACTTCCCGGCTGCCTACCATATACCCTACCCGCAGTCCAGCCAAGCCAAAAGCCTTTGATAAAGTCCTCAACACAATAATATTTTCATAATTAGCGATCTGGTTTAGGAAAGTCCGGTTAGAGAATTCAGAATAGGCTTCGTCAATAACCACTATGCCCCTGGATTTTTCGGCTATTTCAAGGATCTCATCCTTATTAAAACAATTACTGGTAGGATTATTGGGATTAGCAATGAATACTACATCAGGATATTCTTTCAGGATCTTCCGCGCGTTCAACTGGAAGTCTTCTTCCAGGAATACTTCCTTTTTGATGCCTCCGGTTATTTGCGCCAATAGGCCATAAACAGTAAAAGTTGGGACCGGATACACTATCCGCTTACCCCAACCTCCGAACGTTAGCAATATTGCCAGGATCAATTCATCCGAACCATTGCCCATCAGCACTTCTTCCGGTGATACCTTCAAATACCCGGCAACAGCTTTACGCAAGGCTATAGCTTTGGCGTCCGGATACCGGTTAAAGGAAATCTGTTTTATTCTCTGCAATATCTTCTTTTTCAGGTCTCCCGGCAGATCATACGGATTTTCCATAGCGTCAAGTTTGAGATCATAGCTCACTTCAGGCACAAAATACGGTTCGAGAGTCCTGATCTCCGGCCGGACCAATCCTTGGATATTTATTTTCACTTTTTTCCTCTTTGGATCACGCTGGAAGCATGGAACTTAAGACCCTCTCTTTCAGCCAAGGCAATGATATCCTGGGCCGCCTTACCCAATGCTTTTTGCGTATATTCTATGATACTGGAATGTTTCATAAAATCCGCACTGGACAAACCGCTGGAAAAACGGGCCGTACCTCCTGTTGGCAATACATGACTGGGCCCGGCATAATAGTCACCTACCGCGGTCGGGGAATAATAGCCGATAAAAATAGCGCCGGCATTGGTGATCTTTTTACTTAAGGTCCTGGCATCCCGGGTCAGCAATTCTACGTGCTCTGGTGCCCGGGCATTGGTGAACGCGATTATTTCTTCCATAGTTTTGATCACCTTAATTTTAACATTAGGGAACCGGCCGATCTTGAGTTTGACTACATCAGCCAATTTTTTTGATCTGGTAAGCAAGAGCGCCTCTGACCCGCTGGCATGTTCAGCCTGGGCCATAAGATCGGAAACAACGTATTCTGACCGTACCGAATCATCCGCGATAATGATCACTTCACTCGGGCCAGCGATAGAATCAATACCTACATTCCCATAAACCAGTTTCTTAGCCATGGCCACATACATATTTCCCGAACCAACGATCATGTCGACCATAGGACTAGTTTCAGTTCCATAGGCCAAAGCAGCGATAGCCTGCGCGCCACCAATCGAATAGACTTCTGTTACTCCGCACATAGTTGCTGTCGCTAATACATCGTGGGTCACATTACCTGGAGGAGTTACCA
>JAQUQP010000228.1 GCA_028716025.1 bacterium
AGATCACCCAGTTCAGCAAAACAGGAAAAGGGCCGGGGCACTTTATTCAAAATATTTTTGCCGGATATTTAAAGAGACGGTTCAGGGAGATGGATTTCAACTTGCTCTGGGAACCTTATCTTTATAATATGTTACGAAGGATCCATGGCCTCTGCGCGGGAAATCCTTATCAGGCACCGGAAACCAGGATCTTATCCAGAGAGAGGCATGAACCATGAATCCAGCTAAAAAACTGATCATGGTGACCGGGGCCAGTGGCTTGATCGGTAGTGCGGTTGTCCAGCGCCTGGCAAGGGATAAGAGATTTAAAGTCCTGGGTATCCATTACCGGGGAAAGCCCCTATGGAAAGACCAGCGGGTCACTCTGCTTAAAAAAGACTTAAGTTTGAAAGAAAGCTGGGAAGATCTGTTGAACCTGCCAGTTGCCGCTGTTATCCATTGCGCCGCTTTAATTCCGCCTGCCTTTACCGGGCTAGAGGCAAGACATGCTGGTATGGTTAACTTACGAATGGATCGTCTCGCTGTCTGGTATGCCCGAAAAAAATCAGCCAGGATCATCTATATTTCCAGTTCCAGTATATATGGTACCAGCGGGAAAAAGATGAAAAGCGAAATTACCCGGCTTAAACCGTACGGTGATTATGCCGCCGGGAAAGCTGCCGCGGAGAAAATGATCCAGCATTATCCTGACCATTATATTTTCAGGATTTCCGCGCCTTATGGCCCTTATCAGCATATGAATACCGTGTTGCGGATATTCATACAACAGGCTTTAGCCGGTAAACCATTGCTATATTACGGAACCGGAAGCCGCACCCAGGATTTTACGTATACTGCCGATATAGCTGCCGCGTGCGTTAAAGCTATTTATGCCGATTATCCTGGCATATATAATATTGCTGCTGGTCGGCCGATCAGCATGAGGAAGCTAGCTCATTTAGTAAAAAAGTTAACAAGGTCTAAGAGCGAAATCAAAGCTGCGGGTTTAATTGATCCGCAGGAAAATTATCAGGCTAATTTCAACACTAGTAAGGCGCGAAGCTGGTTGCGTTGGTCACCGGCTTATACCCTGTCCAAAGGAATTAAGGAATTTATTAAATACTTAAAAAGCAGCGGATCATGATAAAATTACCAGCTTTACCTTTCTATTGGCAACCCTTAACTAAACCAGCCGGTAATTCTTTACCGGATAAACTATCTTTTACTTTGTATTATGACCCAGTTTGGCAATTACTTAGACAAAAAGCCGCGGCTTCACTAAAGGCTAAATTGCGCTCTGCTTATAGCACTGGATCAGAAATTAGCGGCTTAATGGATGAACAGGGGATCGGCCGGCAATATGCCGATGATTTCCTGGTCTTTATCAAAGAGGTATTCCCCGGTACCAAGCTACGGGGAAAAAATATATTGGAGATCGGGTGTGGAACCGGTTATTTACTCAGCCGGCTGGAAAAAAATGACAACCGGGTCCTGGGTCTGGAACCTGGCTTTGGCCAGATAGGCAAATACCGGATTCCGGTAAAACGTGAGTTTTTTCCGGCCGCCGATTTAACGCGACACACTTTTGATCTGGTGATCGGGTATGCTTTACTGGAGCACCTGCCGGATCCGGGGCAATTCCTGCGGCAGATCAAAACCCAACTTAACGGGCAAGGTGTCTTGCTGTTAGCTGTACCTGATTGTACGGAACAAATAAGAAATGGTGATATCTCGATGCTTTTACATGAGCATTACAGCTATTTTACCATTCATTCCCTGCGCCGGGTTTTAACTGGTTCCGGATTCAGGATCTTATCTTTAAGGCGGTCCGATTTTGGTGGTTGTCTCTACGCAGCCGCGGTCTTAAGCGTTAAGCATAGTGCGAAAGCAAACCAGGCCGGTCCCATTGAGCTTAAATATATACCAGCCATAAGAAAGAATTTGTCAGTTTTGAGCGATTTTTTGCGGCAGTATAAGAATAAAACTATCGGTATTTATGTCCCGCTGAGAGCGTTAAATGCGTTATATCTGCTAAAAAATGATATAACCGAGGCCGGAATCATTTTACGGTTTATCGATGATTCGCCTCATTTACATGGTAAATATTTACCGGGTTTCAGGATCAGGGTGGAAAACAGGAAGGAATTGCTAATAAATCCGCCGGATCTGGTGTTGATCTATTCATATACTTTTGGTCCAAAAATAGAGGCTGGATTAAAACAGGCCTTACCCCCGATAGTTAAAATAGTTAAACTCAACGATATCTTTGTAAAGTGAATAAAATAGAATGAAAAAAAAAGCTGTACTTTTTAGCTGTAACAGATTGGATGATATGCTGGCCAAAGGTAATATCTGGTATTATCGATATTACGAGATGGTTTTGGCAGAAGTTTACGTTGTCTATCTGGCAGGACAAAAAGCGCAGCCGATCACAGCTGGATCCAGTACCCTGGTTTCCTTGGCCAGCGGCTGGCCAAAAATAGATATGTTGGTTGCTCCATGGCGGTTGTTCCGTTTTGTCCGTAAAAATAAAATTAACGTTTATATTACTTCAGACTTGATATTTTCCTGGTGGTATGCTTTGGGCTTGAAACTGCTGACCCGCCACCGGTTGATACTAATCCCGGTATGTATGCCGGAACAAATATACCAGAGTACCCAC
>JAQUQP010000229.1 GCA_028716025.1 bacterium
CCGTCACTGATCACGTCACTTATGCTGGGACTCCTGGTAGGCTCATAAAATTGCACCAACTCGTTGATAATGCCCCAGATCACCGCGTAGATAAAAGAAATAGCAGCTATAGAAAAAATATTATATTTCCAAAATCTCAAGGCCAGGCAAAGCAAAGCAGCCAGAATGAAATATACCGCGGCATGGGCCAGGCTGGCCATGAAGTCAAAAGGCAGGAATATATTGACTTCGTCGGAAGGCTGTACTGAAAGGAAAATCAATAAGAGAGACCAGGCTATTGTCAATATCAGGAAATTTGTAGCACGTTTGGCATAAGTCATAGTTATAGGTCTAATAAAGTACTGGCGTTAAGTGAGATGATCTTTTGCAGATCAGTATCATCAGTGATCAAGGTTCTTAACTTGGCAAGCTCCTGCTTTTGGTCCTGCCATGGAGAATCCGTGCCAAATAAGATGAGATCCGGGTCATGGCGTTCGACTAACCGGAGAAAAGCATGCCTGGACATATAATCCATACAGAATGAGGTGTCGATATAGACATCTTTGCCGATGATCTCCTCCAGCACTTCTTCCCACATCTGGAATCCACCCATATGAGCCAATACCAGTTTCAAGTTAGGGAAAGCTTTTATCAACCTGGCAAAATGAGCCGGAGTGCCGTGCACGTTGGCAAAAGCAATATCCCTGCCAGCATGGAAAAATGCCGTGAGCCTGGCTTTAGAGAGTTCCTCATAGACCGGGAACATGGCTTCATCGTCAGGAAAGAAATCCTGGTATTCAGGATGGAATTTTACTCCTTTGATCCCGCTGGCTTTTAGCCGGGATATCTCTTTCTTATAATGGGGATATTTAGGGTGCAAAGTCCCGAATGATACTATCCTATGATCAGTGACCTTGATAGCGTAAGAATTAATGTTTTCTACCTGATCGGCCCGCGTGGCTACGGGGACTTGAACGCAAACCTGCACACCTGAACGCTGCATGGAATCAAGCAATCCCTGCCTGGTGCCATCAGTAAAAGCTTTGCATTTTGCTTCCGCTTCTAAGGCGGCGATGATCTTGGCCGCGCCATGGTCAGGGAAAATATGGGTATGAATATCAATAATTAGATTCATATTCGTTTCTTCTTTTCCATTTTGCAGGTTTTTGATCCGCATAGTATTACGGAAGAATTATCATAAATGATCAGGAACAAGTCATATACGAACAGGACTGTAATTATATCATTAAACTGCAATTTGAATGTCCCCTGCGGTAGGATCAGGTCTATGCCCCAAAGCACGAATATTATCCCCATGAACATACGCCAATGATGGTTATCACTCATCGTGCAACCGCGGAAACAAATAGAAAAAAGTGAAAGTCCGATCAGGATCAATGATAAGGCTGTCAATTGGTCATGAACGGGGAAGATATGCCCTGTAAAGACCGTGATTATAGTTAGGCTAAGGCTTAAAATAAGAGCGGCAACGGCAGCTATTTCAGTCAGGAATAAACGGGTGGTATGGAGCCTGATCTTCATTAACTTTTCTCCAGCGTAATGAAGGTAATTTCCGGCGGCGCTCCCACTCTTAGCGGTGGTCCCCACGTGCCGGTACCACGGCTGACATAAACAGTGGTATCACCGGATTTAAACAAGCCATAAGGCATGGCGAAGATCTTTTTGACAATGTACAGGAAAGGCCATAATTGGCCTTTGTGCGTATGTCCGCTTAATTGCAGGCAGATACCCAGGCGTTGCAGTTCGTCCATAGTTGTGACGGGAGTATGATAAAGCAGGATCACGGGTTTTTGAGGATCGATGCCTTTTATGATCTCGGACAGAGGTGGTATGTTCTCGCTGACAACCCGCGTGCCGATAGGGTCATCACGGCCCATAATTTGTAATCCTCCAGCCACTTCTACCCAGCGATTACGCAACAGCTGCACTCCGCCTCTGGCGATAAAAGCTTCGGCTTTATCTATACCGGCGAAATATTCATGGTTGCCGGTGCAGGCAAAAACACCATATTTACTTTTGAGGTTTTGCAGCGGTTGCACCAGTTCTTCCATATGAAGGGCTTGTTCATCCACCAGGTCACCGGTGATGACGATCAGGTCAGGATCGAGGCTGTTGGTTAGTTTTACTATATTGTCCAGTCTTTTGCCCTGGATGATCAATCCCATATGGACATCAGATATCTGGGCAATAGTCGTGCCTGCCAGTTTATCCGGGAGATTTGGTATTTTTACATTTAGCCTGGTGATGCCAATATCCGTGGCTTCTACTAAGCCATAGATAGTGATGCATAAAGCGATAGCTGAAACCAGGGAAGTAAACAGGCGTGGATTTTGCAGGGTGTTGTTCCCGGCTAATTTCAGCAACAGCCTGGCCAGGTCAAATCCGAGCGTCGCCAGGAACAGATACACGATCATACCCATCCAGACAGAGGAAATATAATTTGTGATCTCTACTAATGACCCGTTTTGCCCCCTGGTGACAAAATGTAATAACGGGAAAGAAAAACATAAAGCGATGAACAGGATCTTTATCAGCAAAGAAGCAAAACCAACACGCCTGACAGGCTGGATCAGGCGCAGGTAAACATAAAGATGGCTGCCGCCATACACAATAAGGAAGATGG
>JAQUQP010000230.1 GCA_028716025.1 bacterium
TATCTTGTGTTTGGATTCCCGGCCGGTTAAGAAGATGATAGCGATCGTATTATTAGTGTTTTCTTTGGTTTCCTCATTGACGAATTTTATCTGGCCGCCTTTCACTGATTATGAATGGCGGGATTATATTAAACGTTATGGCGCGACAATTTCTACCCAGCCGGTCGAGGCTATTGGCGCTGTTTATCATATTCCCATTAATCCGGGAGGGTGTTTTATAGAGACTAAGCTGGCGGCAAATGTGGTAGCGGATTTTACCATTCTTTTCCCGGAACTGCCGCCGGGAGGGACCGATGTTTATAGCGTACTACAGAAAAAGTTAGAATATTCTCTGCAAAAAGGAGATATAGTGCGGTTGCAGGTTTCGCCAGCCAGGCCGTTGGTTGAAAGTGATAAGGCTTACGTGATCCTCAATGACCTGTCAAGACAGCCAGACGGTGTTTTATTACATAATGAAGTGATCTCTACCGTGGCCGGGCAGATACTGGAAAAAGAAGTAAACGAACCAGTGGGGGATTGCATACTGCTGTGGCGGAATTGGAAGTCACAGGGTTCCTCGTTGCCGGAAACAAAGATCCGTGTTTGCGTGATCAGGTCTCGCTGATATAAGGACAGTGCCATCCGCTGCCAAAGGCTTTGACAATATGGATATTTTTTGCTATAATAAAAAGCTCTTATATTATGACTTAATAAATAGCCCAGAGGGAAAAATGATCGAGACAATTACTCACAACGATAGCACTGTGGCCATCATAATTTACAAGGATCACCATACGCCGGGGATTGAATTTATTACTCCTGAGAATTTTTCTCTCCAGCTTGGTTCAATGACTCGTCCGGCGGGATATGAGATCGTTCCGCATATCCATAATTTAGTCCAGCGGGAAACGATCGGTACGCAGGAAGTTCTTTTTATCAGGAGTGGACGGATTGAAATTGATTTCTATTCTTTTGAACAGGAGTATTTGCAAAGCCGTGTTTTAACTGCGGGTGACACTGTTTTATTGGCCGGGGCAGGGCATGGGATCAATATCATGGAGGAGTCGGAAATAATTGAAGTCAAAAATGGTCCTTTTGTCGCCGGATCTGATAAAGGCCGGTTTGCAGGAAAGAGAGGAAAATAGAGAATGCTGCCAGTAAATGAACCTCTTCTTAATGGCCGGGAGAAAGAATTATTACAACAATGCATAGACACCGGCTGGATATCTTCTGACGGGCCGTTCGTAGCCGAATTTGAAAACAAGTTCGCTGCTTATATCGGAGTCAAATATGGTATAGCTGTCTGCAATGGGACAGCTGCTCTGGAGACGGCCCTTTTTGCCGCCGGTATCGGCCAGGGTGATGAAGTAATATTGCCATCCTTTACGATCATTTCCTGCGTGCTGGCTGTTTTACGTTTGGGAGCGATACCGGTGCTGGTAGATGCAGAATCAGAAACCTGGAACATGGATGTTACCCAGCTTGCGGCGCGTATTACTCCTAAAACAAGAGCCATTATGCCTGTTCATATTTATGGCCACCCGGTGGATATGGATCCGCTGCTGCTACTGGCTAAAAAACACAACTTACTGGTCATTGAGGATGCGGCTGAAGTGCATGGTGCCGAATATAAAGGACGGAAATGCGGTTCAATCGGGCAAATAAGTTCCTTTTCCTTTTACGCGAATAAAATAGTAACCACCGGAGAGGGCGGAATGGTTTTAACCTCTGATCCGGTAATGGCGGAAAGAGCCAGGTCGTACCGCAATCTTTGTTTTCGGCCGGAAAAAAGATTTCTACACCCTGAACTTGGCCAGAATTACCGTATGACCAACCTGCAAGCCGCTATCGGCGTAGCCCAGACAGAACGAGTTGAAGAATTCGTGATGATCAAAAGGCGCCTGGGAGCCTATTACCGCCATAAACTGGCTGATATTAAAGGTATTAAATACCAAATCGAAAAACCATGGGCTAAAATGGTTTATTGGATGTATAGTATTGAATTAGATACCGCTTTAGGTATAACGGCTGATGAAATGATGTCTGCCTTAGCCAAAAAAAAGATCAGTACTCGCCCGTTTTTCCTGGGACTCCACGAGCAACCGGTTTTGCACAAAATGGGTTTTTTCCAGAACGAGCATTATCCGGTCACGGAACGCATTGCCCGGCAGGGATTGTATCTACCGTCAGGTCTTACCCTCAAAGAAAGTCAGGTTGACGAAGTGGTTTCTGCGGTGCAGAACGTTATTTTAGAACATAGCAACCGATGAATAATAACAAACAACAATGGTGGGAAAAATTTTGGTCAGAGCGTTCTCCTTCAATCGGCACTAATGACCGGGAAGCTGAATCATGGACTGATCTGGTTTGGCAAGTCGGCCTGGAGGAATTAAACACCTCGCTCCTGCGGCTTACCGCGGGTAAAAAAATGCTGGAATGCGGTTGCGGACAGGCAACAGTTTCCCGCTATCTGGCTAAACGGGGCTACGATTGCACTATGCTTGATTATTCCAGTCAAGCTCTGGCTCTGGCTAAAACGTCTTTTGCCCTTAATTCCCTTAAGGGTGAATTTGTGCTG
>JAQUQP010000231.1 GCA_028716025.1 bacterium
AGATGCCAGGAACGGTATAGCTAAGGCTAATAAAATCTTCAGACTATGCCTGAAATCACTTCTAAGGTTGAGCAGGATGTAAGGCGCCAGAATGATAGCAAATCCCACGGCAGTCGCGGGATGTAATGATAACAGAAAAACGACAAAGATTAAAAGTACGAGATATGACCAGGTAGACCTGAAATAAAAAACCAGGATCAGCGATAAGGGGATAAAAACCAGTCCCATAGATACCGGCACCAGAAAGGCCGGACCCAGAATTCCTGCTGTAGTTGGTATCAAACAGGTAAAAAAAGCGGCCTGCCAGCCGAATTTTTGTCTTTGGGCTAAGATGAATACCGCCAGAACGTTTATTATTAAGATGACTGAGGGGAAATACCTGAAAACAGCAAGCCAGGAGATGCCGCTAATCTGGTGAAAAACAGTCCAGAACAGGTGAAACCCAAGCTCAAGCGATTGATTGCTTACCGGTTCTTCGCCGGAGAAAGGGCTGGCCAGGTCGGTCAAGCTGGCCTGTTCTATTATTTGATTCGAGCAGGCCAGGTGTGTCCACTCATCAAGATGCACGGGGTAAGGATAATCAATGTGCGGGATGTAAGCGATATAAAAAGCCAGACCCAATATCAATAGAAATATCAGATATTCAGGCTTGAATATTCTCAGTTTAGTCCGTAACATCAATCCATAACTCAAGCGCATACAGATATTGTTCCGGGTTATCTTCCTTGTAGAGCAAGAACTCAATGAGTTGTTTGGCACCGGCTCTGGCGGGGATGATTTCTACCTCTTTTTCCCAGACCTCGCCGGGGGCGATAGTTACCGGGCCTGTCTCACTATATATCGCTTCATCTATAGTTGCCGCCACACGATAGCTTGTTTCCTGATGCTCATGATTTACTATTCCCAGGATAAGATTGGCTTCGTCCCCGAGAGCCATTTGCCGGGGATAATTTCCCGCTTTGCCATATTGGTCCAGGATATAGAACTCGGTAAATGGCTCATCATTAGCCGAAGAGACGATAAAAACTATGGCGGTTATCATCGCCAGCATCAAGATTATTAAAATACCGGGGAGTATTCTGCGGTTAATTACTTTTTGTTTTGTCACGAGCCTCAACACTAAATGTCATTATTATCAGCAACATTAACTGGTTTAAATGCCAGCCTTTTTATAAAATACCAGACCAGGGGAAGTGCAGTGAGAACAAGGATGGCCAGCATTGAGTTAATACCTGTTATCCTGACGTTAAAAAGCAAATTCAAAGACAGAATACAGAGCGTTACGGATGCAATAGAGATACCCGTGGAAAGAACCATTCTTTCCAGCATATTAATACGCTTAAAGTCAAAGATGACCAATGTCCAGGCAAAACCGGGGGCGACGAATACTACTAAAAAGCCGATAACACCCCTGATTGCCGGAACAGAATCAAAAAACGGGAGAATAATATTAATAAACTCCTGAATTACGGCCATTGAACCACCCCCCGTTTCGGCGCTGATTACAGGCAAACATTACTGGTATATTCTGCCACCTATACAATATAAATTCAATGTTGATCGTTATACTAATACAAAAGTCTGCGCTTCAAGTCGTACCCCATCCAGCAAAATCCACCAAGATAGATATCAAAATCTACCTTAGTTTTCAGCAGGCCGCCGCTAACAAATTTGATGAGATGTTACTAACAAAGCATAAGGTTATCTCCGAATCTGATTAGTGCCAAGTTAGTACCATTTAACAGAAAAGCCCTGATGCTTTTTATCACATAAGGGCTTTTTTAGCTTCAAAATATGGAGCGGGAGACGAGGCTCGAACTCGCGACCCTCTGCTTGGGAACTAAAAATTTTCACCACCGAGTTTTACCCGCACGTAAATAGATTGGCGGAGGGGTATTTCCTCCTTTTTAGCTTTAATAACCTGTATATACATCTTTACACTGTGGATAAACATATTGCCATTTTCCGTTGATTTCAACCGAAGCAAGCACTCCGGTTGAGTCTATTTGTGTTTTTCCGTTTACTTTTAAGCCTTCGATCACCCCCTTTTTATGCCCTATAGTACTTGACAATATGGCTAGTGGCATATACAATATGACGTGGGCAGAGTCCAAAATTTTAAGTGAAGGAGGATTGCCCGTCCCCTTGATCTTATTCAGGACTCTGTCCATTGCCCCCTCGTTCTGATGGCTTGTTATCGACATGACCGGCAAAATTTACCAGCATCTCCTGTAACTCTGGATTTAACTCGGAAGCACGTTCCACTACCTGGCTGAGCAACTCCGCTCTTCGGGGCTTGGTACTTATTCCGCCGCCGTACTGAAACCTTACGTGAACTATGGCTGTGAGCGATTTCGGTAACTCGTTCATCGCTTTTTCTCCTTGCGGGCTAGGTACTCCGCAAAGTCCGCCATTAGCTTAAGCTTATCCTCGTCGAAGTGCGCCACTTTATCCAGCAGGCGGGCAAGCGGCTGGCTGATGTCCTGACCATCAGGACGCTGTGTCCGGTAACCAGCTAATATTAGCAAGCTATCTTCCAGCGCCAGCTTTTCG
>JAQUQP010000232.1 GCA_028716025.1 bacterium
GCGAGCGCCGACTCGGCTTATTCCGGCGCCGCCAGTTTAATGGCTTCGCCCGATACTAATATTATCATAACTCTTAACGGACTTGCTTCCGGCACCGCTTATAACTATCGCTTGACTGCTCGTGATGTTTATGGCAATACCGGCCGGGAAAACCAGATTCGCACTTTTACCACCGCTTCTGATACGGCTGCTCCGGTTATAACTTTTAATTCAACAACCGGCATTGTCGCGACTTCTACAACCGCTACGATTACCTGGACCACTTCCGAGCCTGCTACTGGCCGGGTGGATTACGGAGAAACCATTTCTTATGGCTCGAATGTAGCCGATGCGGACACTACAAATACTGATCACGTTATTACCTTGACCGGGCTTACCGCTGGCACCTCTTATTATTACAAACTTACTTCCGCTGATGCGGCGGGAAATCCCAGAGTCGATGATAATACCGGCGCCGGCTACACTTTTACCACCGCTCCGATTATTCCGATTATCGATGCCAGTCCGGTGGCTACCAAAACTTCTACCACCGCCACAATTACCTGGACCACCAATAATGTAAAATCTTCCAGTTTTATTGATTTCGGCACTACGCTTTCTTATGGCACCACCCAAGGCAATTCTTCTTACCTGGTGACCAGCCATGAAGTTAATTTGGTCGGACTTACTCCGGGCACTGCTTACAAATATCGCATTAAATCCGTAGATGTTTTCGGCAATACTGTCACCGATGATAATTCCGGCGCCGGTTACACTTTTACCACCGATTCTCTGGCCGCTTCCGGCGCTGTTCCGGGTATCAGCTCCGTTTATAGTGAATCCATCACTTCTTCTTCAGCGGTTATTCGCTGGACTACGGCAGAATCAAGCGATTCATTGGTTGGCTATGGCATTGTTTCCGGCGCTTATAAATTTGAAACCGGCAGTTCCGGGCAAAGCACCATTCACGCTGTTGCGCTTACAGGGCTTTCTCCTTCTACCACTTATTATTATCGCGTTAAATCCCGCACCGCTGCCAATCGATTGGAAACAGGAGAAGATGCCGCTTACACTTTTACCACCTTGGCCGGCACAGAAAAAATTCCCCCGGTTATTTCCGGCATTTCGGTTTCTTCCGCCACTTCCAATAAAGCCACTATTGCTTGGACTACCGATGAAAATTCTTCCAGCTTGGTTGATTTCGGCACCGCCGCAGGAGTTTATACTTCCACTCAGGGCAACCCTGCTGATTCCACCGGCGCTCATTCCGTAGAGGTTAAAAGCCTTACTCCCTCTACCGTTTATTATTTCCGCGTTCGTTCGGTTGACGCTTCCGGCAATTCAGCTTCCGCTACCGGCGATGGATTTTCCACCACTGCCGGCGCAGCCGTGGATTGTCCGGCTACGGGGAGTTCCAGGCCGTCTTGTCCCGAACCTGAGGTTTGTCCGACAGCGGATAAGGCTGCTCCTAAAATTACCAATATTAAAATATCCGATATCGCTTTTAATACGGCGACAGTAAGCTGGGAGACGGATGAAAACGCCAATTCGATGATTGTGTACGATACGGTTTCAGAGGGAGTTAAAAAAGTTTTTAATTATTCCGCCGGTCAATCAAAAGATGCGGTTAAGCTGCATACGGTTATTTTACGCGGTCTTGATTCCAATACGCCGTATTATTTTAAAGCGTCTTCTGCTGATTCCAGCGGCAATACCGCAGATAGCGATCAGCAGACTTTTACCACTCTTTCCATTACTCAAGCCAAAGACAAAGGCTCGGCTACCGCCGAATCTCTCAAAAAGCAATTTGAAGATATTGCAAAAACTCTGGTAAAAGATAATCTCGCCACCGAAGAAAATATTAAAGATATTATTTCCCGCATCGCCAATCCGCCTCTTATTTCTCAGGAAGGCCCGATTGTCAAGGATATCAAATCTTATGGAGCGACCATTTATTGGCAGACTGATCGCAAATCAAATTCTGTTGTAAAATTCACGGCCAATGAAGATAAAGACAAACCTCTTTCGGTCGGCAGCAATTGGCGGGAGATAAGCAAGACAGACACTTATGACACCAGGCATGAAGTTTCCCTTCTTGGTTTGGCTCCTTCCACCACTTATTCTTTTCAGGTTCTTTCCCGAGATGTTCTCGGCAACATCGCTTCTTCAGAAATCAAGTCATTCACCACTTCTTCCTCTTCATCAATTTTCAATGTGGCTATTACCAATCTCGGGCTTACTGCGGCTACAATCAACTGGGAAACAGCCAATCTTTCCACTACTACTTTGGAATGGGGTTTGGAATCCACCTATGGCAATTACAAAGACAAAGGAGAAGAAAAAGTAAAGAAGCATAATATTTCTATCGATAATCTTTCTTCCGGCACCACTTATCATTACCGCGTTCGTTCAGTAGAAGAAGCCGGTTCCATATTGGTTTCTGATGATTATACTTTTATTACTCCCGAGCTTCCTCAAATCACCAAATACTCCTTGGGAGAAGTTAAAGACAATGCAGTTTCTCT